>JBEKSX010000097.1:0-10869 GCA_049516635.1 Ignavibacteria bacterium
CATCGAAGCAGACCTCCAGGCCGGATTTGCCGACAAGGTGAGCGATCAAACAAGGGCCGGTCTCGAAACAATTGTGAAAAACCTGGTGGAGGCGGCCAAAGCAGTCTAGCGCCAGTACGGGGTGAGTTCTTATGATCGATGTCCAGAATCAGGCCGACCACAGGAACATCAGTATCGACAAGGTTGGCGTGAAGGATATCCGCTACCCGGTCACCGTGATGGACAGAAACAACGGGGTCCAGCATACGGTCGCATCCATAAACATGTACGTCAATGTGCCGCGTGAGTTCAAAGGCACTCACATGAGCCGTTTCATTGAAATTCTGAATGAATTTCACGGCCACCTCGA
Source organism: Ignavibacteria bacterium (assembly GCA_049516635.1). Classification (GTDB taxonomy): domain Bacteria; phylum Bacteroidota; class Ignavibacteria; order Tepidaquicellales; family OLB5; genus JBEKSX01. The sequence continues at coordinate 350 of JBEKSX010000097.1, forward strand.
TATCAGGGAATTCTCCTCTGTTCTGCAAGCTCTTCAGGAGCATCTCCAGGCGGAATCCGCGCATATGGAAATAAACTTTCCATATTTCATTCGAAAGCTCTCACCAGTTACGAAAAGATTATTAAAAAGGATCCTGATTACATAGATGCATATGTTCAACTGGGTAAGATATATTTCGAAAAGCTGAAGAATTATACTAAAGCGAAACACTACCTCGAGCTTGCAAACGAAAAAGAAATAACTCTTTACGGTTCTTACCCTACCAATATTGATATTTACTACTATCTTGGAATGATAGCTGTCAATGACGGAAGAAAACTAGATGCAATTTTAGCTTATATGGATATGAAAAGTATTTATACATATACACCCGAAGACAATCAGAAAAAACTGAAACTTTACAAAGCAATAAAAAAGTTAGATAATTAGAAGACGTCTGATTATGCTCCATACCTTTTACGAAAAGGAAATATAAATAATCAATCATAACTAAAATGTTTGAAGATTTTGCCAAGAAAAAATTTAACGATTATCACAGCTTTATTGAATTTTCAGACGGGAAAACAACTTTCCAGAAAATAAGAAATTCCAACCTGCCCCCTTACATTATTAATTTTTTTGACTGCTCATCCAAAACCGGAATAGCTTTTATAGAAAAGAACGATTTTGATGAGATACTAAACAGAGCCATCGTCTTCAACATTAATTATGTAATAAAACCAAGAAGTACTCTGCTCAAATTCCTCTTCGGAGACGTTGAAACCAGACCTGCCGAATCCATAAAAGACAAGTTAAGATTCTTTCAATTTTACAGCTATTACATTAATACCATCACGGAATTTATAAATATAAACACTCCTCTCATAGTATCTATTGAGCAGATAGAACATCTAATCGACGAGGTTAACAATAAAATACTCTCAGAAATTAGTGATACCGTCAGCGGTGATACCCAACGTCTGAACCTAATTAAATTGCTTTACTATTTTTTTCTTGACCTTACAAAAAATAATCCTATCAACATAAAACTTCCTAAGAAGATATTATCTTTATTTTTTGGAGATAAAGGCTTTACAGAAATTAAAAACAGGATAGACAGATTCTTTAGCGAAGAGATTTTTATACAGGAAGCGGTTGAATTAATGAAACCGGCTGCAAAAAAGACCTTTATAACCAAGCTGCCAGACATCCCTGAAGAAAAGATTGTAGATGATTTCTTGACCAAGGCAAAAAATAAATTTATCGACCCTAATTCATCCGAAAAAGATATTGAACAAGCGATAAACCCGCCTGCTAAAAAAGAAACAATTACCGAATTCCGCCCCGCAAAGGAATCGGACGTTATTAACAGGTTAGTGGAAGATAAACAGTTCATAAAGGAGGAATTACAGCCGGAAGAACTGCTTTTTAATATTAAGCAGGAAGAAAAACCCGCCGAGTCCCTTACAGAAGAACAAAAACAATCCTTTCTTGTAAAAGAGCTTTTCTGCGAAGAATCATACCGAAAAAAGATCATAAAGAGAGTATTTAATCGTAATGAGAAATCGTTCAATGATACTGTCCTTAAGCTATTAGGCATTTCCGATTGGAAAAATGCAGCAATTGTAATAGAGGAATATTTTGATAAAAATAAAATTGACTACTTCACCGAGGAAGCAGTGAAATTTGTAGATGTCATTCAAACCTATTTTTCCGACCCCGATAAGTATGCTTCAAAAAAACAGGGGAATTTATATTCCTGATGTTAATAGACAGCGCGAAAATTCTGATAAAGAGCGGTGACGGAGGTAATGGCTGTGTCAGTTTCAGAAGGGAAAAATTTGTTCCCAGAGGCGGACCTAACGGGGGTGATGGAGGAAAGGGCGGTAATGTAATATTTATTGCCGATAATTCTCTCGCTACTCTTATTGATTTCAGATATAAAAAGAATTATAAAGCAGGTTCGGGAAAGCATGGCATGGGCGGTGATAAAACGGGAAAAAACGGAGATGACATATTAATTAAAGTACCCTGCGGGAGCATAATCAAAAATGCTGAGACGGACGAAATACTCGCGGATCTTGTTAACGAGGGAGATAAATACATTGCTGCAAGAGGTGGTAAAGGCGGCAGGGGTAACACACATTTTGCAACTTCGACAAATCAAACTCCGCGAAATGCTGAACCCGGTGAAAAGGGCTTAGAGATAGAAATTGAGTTAGAACTTAAATTGATCGCGGATGTTGGTCTTGTAGGGCTTCCTAATGCGGGTAAATCTACTCTCATCTCAAAGATCTCCGCTGCTAAACCCAAGATCGCCGATTATCCTTTCACAACACTGCAGCCAAATTTAGGTATTGTAAAGTATAAAGAATTTAACAGCTTCGTTGTTGCAGATATTCCCGGACTAATAAAAGGCGCTCATCTGGGCAAAGGCCTTGGTATCAGATTTTTAAAGCACATAGAAAGAACAAAAATACTCGTTTTCTTAATAGATTCGACAACAATTGATTACAGTAATAAATATATCAACGATTATGAAATTTTGATAGATGAGCTAAAAAACTATAATCTAGATCTACTCAAAAAACCAAGGATCATTTGCTATACTAAGATAGATGCAATAACAAAAGAACAGCAAAAAAAGTTAAGTAGATTAAAAATCCACAAATCAACAGAGAAAATACCTGTTCTGAAAATATCTGCCGTAAGCGGAGAGAACTTGAATAAACTGATCGCCCTAATCTGGGTAAAGCTTCATTCCAGTAATAAGCAGCATGAATAAACCAAACATACTGGTTTCAAACGATGACGGTATAGAAGCCGAAGGCCTTTATAAGCTTGTATTACAGCTAAGGAGATTTGCAAACGTATATATATCAGCTCCGCACAGACAGCAGAGTTCTGTGGGGCACTCCATCACAATATTCTACCCTCTCAGAGCTTTCGAATACGTAAAGCACGGAGAACAATTTGGATTCGCAGTTGAGGGAACCCCTGCCGATGCGGTAAAGTTAGGAGTTTTATTCCTTTACAAAGATATTAAGTTCGACCTTGTTATTTCGGGCATCAACCATGGGGCTAACACAGCTATAAGCATTATATATTCGGGCACAGTCTCAGCAGCAACCGAAGGGAGCACTCTCGGTATACCTTCTATTGCAGTATCGGTTGCGAGCCATGAAAAAAAAGTTGACTTCGATTACCCCTCAGAGATCGCAGCAAAGATCGCTGAGGATATTCTCATTAATAAGAGCATCAAGCTTCATCCCAAGACACTGCTAAATATTAATATTCCTGCTGTTACTAAAGAAGATATCAAGGGTATAAAAATTACCAAACAGGGCAAATCAAACTGGGAGGACGATTTTGAAGTGCGTTCAGACCCGAACGGGCGGGATTATTACTGGTTGACCGGTAAAATGAATATTCTTGATGAAAATAATGATTACGATGTCATTGCCGTTAGGGAAAATTATATTTCTATCACGCCATTGCATTATGATTTAACCGATCATAAAACATATGAAGAGATCCGAAAATGGAATTTAAAATTATAAATAATTATTGTTATGAAAAGCCAGGTAGTTACATTAATACATAAAAGTAAAATCCTAAAAACAAACCCGCTTCATGATCCTTATAAAAGGGAATTGCTCGTATATCTTCCCCCATCTTATGAACATTCATTGAAACGTTACCCTGTCGTGTATCTTATCTCCGGGTATATGGGGTTCGGAAGAATTAATATGAATGTATCAGCTTATACGGAAAATATACAGGAGCGTCTAGACCGACTTATAAGAACGAAGAAGATAAAAGAGATGATAGTTGTAATGCCCGATTGCTTCACTCTTTACGGCGGGAACCAATACATTAATTCGAGGGGAACAGGCAACTACGAAGATTACCTGATAAAAGAGATAGTTCCTTATGTAGATAAGAACTTTAGAACATTGCCCAAAAGCGGGTCACGCTGTGTTATTGGAAAATCTTCGGGCGGTTTCGGTGCCATGTGGCTTGCAATGAGAAATCCAGATGTGTTCGGATTGATGGTTTCCCATGCAGGAGATGCAGCTTTTGAATTTTGCTACTTGCCGGATTTTCCTAGATGTCTGATGGGACTCCAGCGTTACGGCAAAGGTCATAAAGCAGTACAAAATTTTATAAAGAAAGAATTAAGAACCCGCAATAAAAAACCCGGTTACTTTTATCCCGTTCTGCTGACAATAGGTATGGCAGCGCATTACTCTCCTAATCTTAAAAGGAAAGAATATAACTTCGATCTTCCTTTTGATATAAATACCGGAGAAATTATCCCATCTGTATGGAATAAATGGCTGAATTATGATCCAGTCAGGCTGGTAGACAAATATAGGAATAACCTGAAAAAATTAAAGTTAATATTTGTTGATTCAGGAACAAAAGATGAATACAATATGTACATCGGAGCAAGGATATTTGCTGATAAATTAAAGAAACAAGGAATTAAATGTATTCATCAGGAATTTGATGACGGACACGGGAACATACAATACAGGTATGATGTCAGTTTTAAATATATCTCTGAGAATTTTACCTAGAAATAATCCTGTTATCTTAGGACATCACGACGGGCTGGGTGAAAACGATATTAATAATGGTTTAATGATAATTAATATCATTCTATGAGAAGAAAATAGATCAATCCGGCAAGGCCTATTTGAAAGACAGCCAGACTAATACCGCTAATAATATCATATGTACGTTTTTTATCGAGCAGGGACGGATCACCGCTGTTCTGATAATCATCATATTTATTGTTAGCTTGTTGTTTAAAATAATAGCTTATTATTCCGGACCCGGAAGCAATAACTGCTGATACAGTGATCGGGAATATTTTCCTGGGAGTTTTAAAAAAAGTATCCTCATTCTCCAGAACCAGATGGTTATATGATGATGTTACTTTACCTGCCTGAGCAACTAAATAAATAGTTTTATTTAATGGGAGTGATTCTTTTTCTACAGTCATGACATAATCGTAATACCCTTCCAGTTTGATAGTAATCTTACTTTTCCCGGTTGTATCTACAACTCCAGGAGAAAACCTTACAGGGGTTTGACCTATCAATGTATCATTTAAATATACATTAGCATTTTGCGGTATAGTGTTGATGTAGCAGTAATTAATTACAAGTGAATCTGCCTGCTGTGAATATGCAGTCTCTGCATTTACAAGTGAGAAAATAATCAAAGCTAGTATATATCTTGATATACGCATACAGGTTTATTTTTTATTACCCTCAAAACAATATAAATATTTATCAGCAGTAACAAATAAAAAATTACTCCATATCACAGGAGAAGTTTTCCCCCTACCGTCCAGCTCATAATTCCATAATTCTTTCCCGTCATATCCATTAAGGCAATATATATGCCAATCATGCGAACTAAAATACACATAATCACCGGCAGATAACGGAGTTGATGTAATAACCGCTTTAGTCGGAAACTTCCATTTAATTTCCCCGTTACTTGTATTAAGTGCGTATAAAATCCCATCCACACCTCCAAAAATTACTGTATTGCTGTCGAATAAGGTGCTCCCGGCTGTCATCCTGGTTTTCAGGTCCTGCTTCCAAATAACCTTTCCTGAATCTACATCAAGACAATAATAATTTGAATCGAAAGAACCTATAAAGACCTTCTTATCAAAAATCATAGGTGTGGTAATGACAGACCCATCGGTTTTATATTTCCAGAATTCTGACCCGCCATCTGTATTTATACAATATATATACCCGTTATCTGCACCGAATACTACTTTGTTATCATATAATGCTGCGGTAGAATGGATCTGAGATCTGGTATTATAATCCCAGATAATACTACCGTTCAATTTGCTAATTTTGTATTCTTTTCCATCAAGTGAACCTATATAAATATAGTTATCACTCAATATAGGGGAAGTTTGGAGGTATCCTATGTTTATTCTCCATATATTCATGCCGTTCAACATATCATAGCATACCAGCGAGCGTCTATTGTCTCCTGCAAAGGCTAAGATGAGCTTGTTCTCATCGATAGACGGTGTTGTACTTGCTTCTTTACCTAAGAAATTCAATTGTCCTATTTTACCACCGCTCGATATATCGACGCAATGCATCTCACCCTGAAGAGTATTTACAAACACCATAGCATCTGCAGCCGAAACACATGACGGTCCGAAACCTGCATCACAATTATAAGTCCATAAAAGCTGAAATTGGGGTGAGATAATTGATTTGCTTCTATATTGCTGTTCAGTATTACCGCCGGACATCACCCAGTCATCTCCGCTCAAAACCACTACCTGGTGAATATTAATTCCTGTACATCCTGAAACCAGGAATATGAAGAAAAACTTTAGATAAGAAAACGTATATTTAAAACATTTCATGGAGCCATCTCTCATTTCAAGAGTATCATTTTTTTCACATCTGTGAAACTTTTGACTTCTGACGATTCCTTATTACTTACTTGCATCCTGTAAAAATATATACCGCTTGAAATATTCCTGCTATCAAATGATACTTCATAGTTCCCGGGTCTCTGGTCTCGATTCACAATTATTGAAATCTCCCTTCCAAGAATGTCGTATACCGATATTTTTACATAGCTACTGCCGGTCTTGCTTTCCGGAATTGAATATTTAATAACTGTAGAAGGATTGAACGGATTCGGGTAATTCTGCCGTAAAGCAAATCTATCTGGTACTTTATTTTGATTGTTAGTAACCCCTACGGCCGGCACTGTAATTTTAAACGCACTTCTTCCGTGTGTCCATACCACCAGTGTCCTCGTAGGAGTATGGAAAGTGAGATTGTGGCAGGGAACATTGGTTGGGAATCCCGAACCGAGTATCTGCCAGTTTGAGCCGAGATTCGTTGTGTACATTACTGCAATATCGGTAGCAATATACAATGTCCTGAAATCCGAAGGATCTACAACGACATCATTAATCGGGGCATCCGGCAGATTACCCTTTATCGATGTCCACGAACTGCCGTAATTCGTTGTTCTATATATATGTGAACCTGTCGAATCAACCTTATAGCCCGATAATGTCACATAGCAAATATTTGCAGAGTCGGGCTGGGTAGTGACCCTCGTCACCCACCTGTAGGGTAACCCTGTATTAATTTTAGTCCAGTTTGTTCCGGTATTTGTAGTAACCCAAACGTTCGCATCATCCGTACCGCAATAGATCACGTTAGGATTTGACTTTGATACATCAACGGTTGTGATCGTTCCGAGGTTTTGAACATGCCCGTTGGTAAGATCGGGACTGATAGGAGTCCAGCTTTGCATTCCATTGGTAGTCTTATGTATTTTATAGGTTCCGCAATAAAGTGTCAGCGGAGTATTTTTATCCATCACATATGGTGTCATCCAGTTTGTGTATGTTAAGTCCAGCCCGGAAGTCCCTGACATAAACGCAACGCCTCCGTTCGTTGAACGCTCGAGCGCTCCATTTTGAGTAGAAGCATATACCCTTTGTGAATTTGTATAATCAATAAGGCAATAAAATCCGTCACCTCCTGTAATATCCGTCCAGTCTCCTAAGTTTCCAGTCAGTGTTCTCAAAGTACCGTTGTCCTGCGCTCCTCCCATTATAACGTTTGGGTTATTGTAATCAATGTCACCCGCATAAAATTGTGTTATCGGAAGAGTTGTACTCTGCAGCCATGATGAACCTGCATTTGTTGAATAATCGATACCTCCGTCATTACCTATTACAATCATATTTGTGTTAGAAGGTGCAAACGCTACCGCATGCTGGTCGACATGATAAGCTCCGCCGGATGTAAAACTTGTACCACCGTTTACGGAATGTTCCATATATAACCCTCCGCAGTAAAGGTTATTCGGATCCGATGGGCTCACCCTGCATGGTCTGTTAAACCATGCATAATTGGATGAACTCCCCACTGAAGAATTTATTAAGCTCCAGCTGTTTCCACCATCTGTTGTTTTAAATAATCCACGTGAATTTCCGTTAGTATATGCTGTAAATGCGTATAGTACTTGAGGGCTCGATTTAGCAATATCAAGTGTAATTCTGCCTAGATTCGGATCGTTCGAAGGAAATCCCCCAGTAACTACTGACCATGTTGCACCCGAATTTGTACTTAAATAGAGTGCCGTCATCGGTCCGCCATACTTGATATAATTTTCACGTCTTGTCCTCTCCCACATTGCTGCAAATACTTTAGAAGGTGTATTTGGATCGAGAACCACATCTATTGCTCCTACCGAATCAGATAGGAATAATGAGAGTGTCCAGTTAAGTCCTCCGTTAGTAGTTTTATATAATCCTCTTTCCGGATTATTATGACGGAGAGACCCAACAGCTGCAGCATAAATCTCCTGTGTATTCAAAGGATTGATAGCAATATTACCAAAACAGTATGCATTCCCAAGTCCGATGAAATTCCATGTTGTACCGCCATCCGTTGATTTATACATCCCTGTCCCGGGGTAATAGCTTCGTAAAGCGTTAGATTCACCGGTAGCGCAGTAAATTGTTTGAGGACTTGACGGATCAATTGCAAGAGCTCCGATAGATGATGTAATCTGGTTATCAAAAACGCTTACCCAGCTCTGGCAGAAATTTGTAGATTTCCATACTCCGCCTCCAGCAGCTCCGGCATATACTATTTGAGGATTTATCGGGTGAATGGCGATAGTAGTTATCCTTCCTTCGATATTCGTTGGTCCGGCAAGGGTCCAGGTGGCATCGTATCCCCTATCACCTTTAGGCAGGTTATTTTTTACATATTCCATGGAGTTCAGCCATTCATCTTTGGGAATATCCTGAAAAGGAAAAGCGCGCTGTTTTACAAACCACTCATCTTCCGGTACGGAAGGAAATTCTCCGCTGATTTTCTCAATGTCCGCTAGTTTAGAGGATATGTTTGTAAAATAATACAAAAAGAAGATGAAAGAAAATATTAGTGTTATTTTAGTTCTCATAGACATAATTATTAAATAAAATAAAAAAAGACTACCCAAATATAATGAGTAGTCTTTTATAAGCAAATGAAATCTGTTTTATTTAATTAAAATCATTTTCTTAGTATCTGTAAAGTTACCGGCTTCTATCTTGTAGAAATACATACCTGAAGCATAGTTCGTACCGTCGAATTTGACTTCATAATACCCCGGTTCTTTTTGTTCATTAACCAGAGTTGTCACTTTTCTGCCCAGCATATCAAATATCGTAACGGTAACGAATTCCGACTCAGGCAATTGAAATTTGATATTTGTGCTAGGGTTGAACGGATTCGGATAGTTCTGGTCTAAAGCAAATGTTTTAGGCATTTGATTATTGTTTCCGCTGACACCAAGCGTTGCAAGGCAATAATTTGTCAATTTTATGTCATCTACCCACCAACCTGTGTTTTGTGTGTTATTATCACTGGTTAACCGGAATCTAATTAGCAGCTGCGTAGCATAGTTTGCAAATGCTGTAATATCGAAAGATTGCTGTGTCCACGTGGTATTGGTACCGGTATATGTTGCTACCTGCTGCCATACAGAACCATTGTTACTTGAAACCTCCACGTAACCAAAATCCCATCCGTTCTCGAGGTCGTATCTGTTCCAGAAGGTAAGATATGTAACAGGGATTGATGATATATTGATCGGCTGAGCCAACGTGAGTGAATAATTCGCGCTTGCCTGATACGGGGCATAGGCAAATGAATGCGATGGAGTATGGTAATAGTCTGTATGTACGGTCCAATGACTTGTAGGGTCTGTCCATTTTGTCATTCCGTTTTCGGCGCTATCCGCAAGAGTTATTGTGCCGCCTCCAACGTAAACATATACATTTTGGAAGTAGATCGTGCTGGTATCTAACTTCACAGACATGGTTGTTGGAATTGCACAGTTTAACGGCGCATTTGCTGCTACCGTAAAATTAAACGTCGTGCTGTCGGATGTAAAAGAGTTCAAAGAAGCCCTGTTATACTGCTGAACCGGGATAGTAATATACGAATTAACCGGATTCCAGTTTACATGAATATTATTCGCAGTCATTAAGCCTTTATTCATAAACTTTATTTTATATGTACCTGACTGCCCAGGTTGATAGTTAGATTGATTGAATAAAGTCGATGTAACATTAACATATGGTCCGGCAACCAAACAGATATACTGGTTCGGCCACAGCATCCCCTGACAATCCGGAAGTATTTCGGACTGCGGTGGCCAGAAAGCTGAGCCGGTTTCCGGTGTCATAAGGAACATATGGTGTGTAGGATTAATAGAATCCTGATAATACCAATCATCCGTACCTCCGCGCACGTAATAACCGAGACATTGATACACAGTACCGTGGATATAATGGTTATACATCGTCATATCGGTGAGGAACATATCAAATATTGCATCGTCAGGTGTCGGAGTAGGATCACACCAAGCCCACGGTTTAATAAAATCATTCCCGGAGGTATGGGCACCAAGACCTGCCTGAAAGTTTCTTGAGTTAAAAAAATTCACCACATTCTGAGATTCTA
>JBEKSX010000098.1:0-10778 GCA_049516635.1 Ignavibacteria bacterium
GAACAAATGATTTTATCAATACTTTCCTTGCCGAATACCGCTATGGAGGAATGCTCCCGGTTTGGGAGCTATCGGGGAACGAGACATTTTGTATGATAGGGTATCATTCCGTACCGGTAATAGTTGACGCGTACATGAAAGGCATAAGGGGGTACGACATCCAGTATGCATTCGATGCCATAAAGAATACTGCAGAAAGTGACAGGTTCGGTCTTTATGCTTACAGAAAATTCGGATTTGTTCCGCAGGACATGGAACACGAATCGGTGTCAAAAACACTGGAATATGCATATGATGACTGGTGCATTTCACAGATGGCTAAAGATCTCGGCAAAACAGTTGATTTCGCGGAGTTCAGCCGGCGCGCGCAATATTACAAGAATGTTTTTGATCCTTCCACGGGACTCATGCGTGCAAAAATGAACGGAGATTGGTACAAACCTTTTGATCCGCTCGAAGTTAACAGCAATTACACCGAAGCTAATGCATGGCAGTACAGTTTTTATGTCCCGCAGGATATAACAAGCCATATAGGTTTATCAGGTGGCAAGCAGAAATATGCACAGAAGCTTGATGAGCTTTTTTCAACCGAAAGCGGGCAATCGGGGATGCAGCTCGAAGATATTTCGGGATTGATAGGGCAGTACGCACACGGAAACGAACCGTCACATCACATGGCATATCTTTACGATTATGTGAACCAACCCTGGAAAACTCAGGAAATTGTACACAAGATACAATCAGAATTTTATAAGAATGACCCGGACGGTTTGATAGGCAATGAGGACTGCGGGCAGATGTCGGCATGGCTTGTTCTGAGTGATATGGGATTCTATCCGGTATGCCCGGGACAGATGCAGTATGCGATCGGGACTCCGCGTTTTAAAAAAGTTACGCTCAATCTTGAAAACGGAAAAAAATTTATAATTAAAGCCAGGAACATTTCCGAACAGAAATATTATATACAGTCCGCTGAACTAAACGGTAAACCATATAACAAATGTTATATACTTCATTCCGATATCATGCAGGGCGGTGAACTGGTATTTACAATGGGAGCGGTTCCAAATAAAAACTGGGGCAGCGGTGACAATGATGTACCCTCAACGGTGATCACAGAATCCTCTATTGTACCTGTTCCCGTTATTGAATCCGAAGGCAGAACATTCAGGAGTTCACAAACTATTTCTATAACATCAATGTTTCCGGGTGCAGCCATATATTATACAACCGACAGCAGCGACCCGGATATAAATTCACCTATATATAGATCTCCATTTGAGATAGATAAGAACACTACTGTAAAAGCTTTTGCATTTGTGCCCGAGATGGGGAAAAGTTTCATCGTGTATGCGAATTATTATAAGATCCCTGAAGGATGGACAGTCAAGATAAATTCACAATATGCATCCCGTTATTCTGCAGGGGGACCAGATGGACTGATAGACGGCATCAGGGGAAAGGAGAACTGGCGTCTCGGCGGCTGGCAGGGATATAAAGGTCAGGACTTCGATGCTGTGGTCGATCTCGGTAAGATACAGAATGTGCATAAGATCGCTGCGGGTTTTCTGCAGGATATCCGTTCGTGGATTTGGATGCCGACCGAAATAGAATACTTGGTTTCAAAAGATGGGATGAATTTTGAATCTGTGGCAGTGATAAAAAATGACATACAGAATGATATATATGATTCCGACCCGCTCATAAAAGATTACTCTGCAGATGTTAATCTGGAAGCGAGATATATAAAAGTCCGCGCAAAGACCTATGGGAAGATACCCGAATGGCATCCAGGGCATGGTGGGGATGCGTGGATATTTATTGATGAAATATTTGTGGAATGAGTGGGTATGAATTAAAACAGAACCCTAAAAGTATTATTTGAAGCTCAAGCTGTATTTTACAATTCTGTGACATACAGACTCACATCAAAACTTTATAAAAAGCTTCCTGTATACTACCCTTTGTGCATTAAACGCTAATTCCTGTCTGTTTGGTAGAAATTTAAATTTTACAATATGTTACATTCGATACATATTCAGGTAAAATGTGATTTATATCTTTGCACTGTAATTAAGAGATTAAAGGGGTACAAAAAATGAAAACATCAAAAATTCTCTCATATATAGTATCATTCCTATTATTATTGTTTCTGTTCTCGGTTAAAGCCTATTCACAGATCGAAGTAGACACCACAGGGATGGGTCCCCCGGATAAGGAGCCGACTCTTCAAGATCTGCAGGATTCTCTGTCCGGCAGCGGGGATTGGGTCCAAATAACTCAGGATGAGATGGACCCGGAAGCTGTTGAAGGAGAGGATTCTTCGGCAGTGGAAGAAGACTTATATACCGATTATGTCTGGATACCGAACCCAACATTAATATATATTGGCTGGAATCCCTATTGTTACGGAAGATGGGTATACACTTGCTGGGGCTGGGAATGGATACCATATGACAACTGGGGCTGGTGCACCTATCATTACGGCAGGTGGTGGTGGTCAAATCACCATCACAGCTGGGTATGGTCTCCGGGGCACAGGTGGAGACATAACTGGGTTACGTGGTATCATTCAGGCGGTTATTGGGGCTGGCATCCGCTTCCGCCCAGGGTGCGGTATAGAGGAGGCATTGCAGTTGTTCCAAGGACCAAAGATGTACAAAATGACGGATGGGTATTTGTGGATAAGAAAAATTTTACGAAGACGGTAGATAAGACCAGCATAATAGATGTTAACAAGCACAACGAAATATTCAATAACTCAGGCCAGACTGCGAAAGAGGATGAAAAGAAGCAGCAGACAACCGGACCGAACATCAATGTACCCGATACCAGGAAGACGGATAATAAAACTTCACCTCCAAACACAGGGCAAAAAAACAGTGACTATGGTACAACTAAAGATCCCGGTAATAACGAGGTGAAGCCGAAGGAAAAGAAGGAGAATACCAATAAGACCGATTACAATAGCGGGAATAAGAATTCAAATGAAAGCTGGTATACACCACCGAAGCAGGAGACACAGCAAAGTCCTCCTCCGAAGCAGGAGACGCAGCAAAGTCCGCCGCCTAAGGTAGAACAAAAACAGAGTCCGCCGCCGAAATCGAATGAAAACCAGAGTCCACCGCCTAAACAGGATGATAAGGGTTCAAAACCCCAAAACAAAAATAACAGCAGCGGAAACTAACAAATGTAAAGGTGATTGCCGAAGAACAGCAAAGGTAAGATTAAAGCCCGGGAATCAATAACTTCCGGGCTTTTTTTATAAAACTATTTTTACTTTTTCTAAAATAATATCAGAATGAAAAATGATACCGATTTAATAACTCATTTAACAAATCTTATACGATCATTTTTTATTCCAGCCTGCTTTCCTGATCAGCATAAAGATCTGTCCTCTTGTGTGGGCTTCGTGTTCAAGGATATGATAGATGATCCATTTCTTTGAATAGCTTTTTGTTACGTTCTCTCTTTTGCGTGTAATTATCTCTTCGAGATCTGCATCTTTGAGAGATGATACGTAATCCAGGAAATTCTTTCTTGTTATTTTCATAACTTCAAAATACTCATTAACTTCAAGCGCTTCTTTTGGAGGATTGGAATCCGGACCGGGATCATACCACGTTCCGTAAAAAGCCCTTCTCTTAATATCTTCCGGTTGTTCTTTGCCTGATATAGTTTCAAGCCAGCCTATATCTACCTCGCAAAAATGCATCAGGTATGAGCCAATGGGATACTCACCTTCGATAGGCGGTTGAAAAAGCTGTTCCTTTGTTAAATGATTAACACCTGCAAGCGTTACTTTGCGGACGTCTTCGAGCATCCATTTAAACAACGCGACTTGAGGTTGTGAATTTGGCTGTGTCATAAATTATAAATATTAATTTATTGATACTGAAAATAACATTAAAGATTAAAAAACTCAATGCAGGTGTATTAAGTTATCTAAAGGCAGCTGATAAATTAAAAGGCACTCAGAATTAATTCTAAGTGCCTTATTTTACTTTGCGCCTGCCTGCCGAAGCCTCAGCGCAGGCAGGGAACCGACCCCGAGGTTTCGGGGCAAGCTGAGACTCGAACTCGCGACCTCCTGAGTGACAGATTTTATCAAAATTGTATATTTGATAAATATTAGTAATCCCCTTTATTTAGACCTTTACAATTTTCTATTAAAAGGTTAATTTTCTATACAACTGAAAAATAGCCAAAACTTAACAAGGAACTAATAACGTTAAGTTAATGTAATTAGTATATTAGTGCATTACCTGTCAAATTAGAATTAACACTATTACAATTATTTTCCGGAATCCTCAATTACATGGTTACTTTGGGGATTGAAAATATTTTTTAATTTGCATCAATTAAAAATCTAATTTAATAACATAAAATAAAAAAATAAAATGGGTGATAGTAATAACAACAACAAATGCCCCGTTCACAGTATCGGCGGCGGGACAAAAAACCGCGATTGGTGGCCAAACAAATTAAACTTAAACATTCTGCGTCAGCACTCTGACTTATCTGACCCAATGGGTAAAGATTTCAACTACGCCGAAGAGTTCAAAAGCCTCGACTATGAAGCCTTAAAAGATGACCTTCGCAAGTTAATGACCGACTCGCAAGACTGGTGGCCTGCAGATTTCGGACATTACGGACCTTTGTTTATCCGTATGGCATGGCACAGCGCAGGTACATACCGCACAGGTGACGGACGCGGCGGCGCCGGTTCCGGACAGCAGCGCTTTGCACCGCTTAACAGCTGGCCCGATAATGCTAATCTCGATAAAGCCCGCAGACTGCTTTGGCCAATCAAGCAAAAGTATGGCAGAAAAATATCATGGGCAGACCTTTTAGTCCTAACAGGAAACGTTGCCCTTGAATCAATGGGATTTAAAACCTTCGGATTTGGCGGCGGACGTGAAGATGTTTGGGAACCGGATGAGGATGTATACTGGGGTTCTGAAACAAAATGGTTAGAAGATAAACGCTACTCCGGAGAACGCAACCTCGACAATCCGCTAGCAGCAGTGCAAATGGGATTAATCTATGTGAATCCAGAAGGACCCAACGGTAACCCCGACCCAATTGCAGCAGCAAAAGATATACGCGAAACATTTGCACGCATGGCAATGAATGATGAGGAAACAGTTGCGCTTATAGCCGGCGGGCACACATTTGGTAAAACTCACGGAGCGGGTGATGCAGCGCTTGTTGGACCTGAGCCTGAAGCTGCAGGCATTGAAGAAATGGGATTGGGCTGGAAGAGCAGTTTCGGTTCCGGCAAGGGCGGTGATGCAATTACCAGCGGTCTGGAAGTAACCTGGACTACAACTCCCACAAAGTGGAGCAGCAATTTTTTCTGGAACCTGTTCGGCTATGAATGGGAACTTACGAAGAGTCCCGCGGGCGCTCATCAGTGGAAACCCAAGAATAACGCAGGAGCCGGTTTGATACCTGATGCACACGATAAATCGAAGCGTCACACACCTACTATGCTGACAACAGACCTCGCCCTGCGGTTTGACCCTGCTTATGAAAAAATTTCGCGCCGTTTCATGGAGAACCCCGACCAGTTCGCAGATGCTTTTGCAAGGGCTTGGTTCAAGCTGACTCACCGTGATATGGGACCAAGAGCACGCTACTTAGGTCCTGAAGTGCCTGCTGAAGAACTCATTTGGCAGGACCCTATACCTGCTGTCAACCACCCGCTTATTGATGAAAAAGATATTGCTTCATTAAAAGCTAAAATATTAAATTCAGGTTTATCGGTATCAGAGTTGGTATCAACTGCATGGGCTTCTGCTTCAACTTTCCGCGGTTCCGATAAACGCGGCGGCGCTAACGGCGCACGTATACGTCTTGCTCCGCAAAAGGACTGGGCTGTTAACAATCCTGCTCAACTGAAAAAAGTATTGGAAACACTGGAAGGTATCCAAAAAGAATTCAACAATTCCCAATCCGGCGGGAAAAAAGTTTCTCTTGCTGACCTTATTGTGCTGGCAGGATGTGCAGGTGTTGAAAAAGCTGCTAAAGACGCAGGTCATAATGTAAATGTTCCTTTCACACCGGGACGCATGGATGCATCCGAGGAGCAAACCGATGTGGAATCGTTTGCCGTTCTTGAACCCGCAGCGGACGGCTTCCGCAATTACAGCAAGGCTAAATACTCCATACCAACAGAAGAGCTGCTGGTTGATAAGGCTCAATTGCTCAATCTGACTGCGCCTGAGATAACTGTTCTTGTTGGGGGTATGCGTGCATTGAATACGAACTATGATAATTCCAAACACGGTGTTTTCACTGAACGTCCCGGTATGCTTACAAGCGATTTCTTTGTGAACCTGCTCGAGTTGGGTACGCAGTGGAAAGCCACAGATAAAAGTGAGGAATTGTTTGAAGGGCATGACCGTAAAACAGGCGAACTGAAGTGGACAGCATCAAGAGCAGACCTTATTTTCGGCTCAAACTCAGAACTTAGAGCGCTGGCTGAAGTTTACGGAAGCTCCGATGCCCAGGAAAAATTTGTGAATGATTTTGTATCAGCATGGAACAAAGTAATGAACCTTGACAGGTTTGACCTTGCTTGATATTTTATCAGTCGGAAATTATTAAAGGCACTTAGAAAGAATCTAAGTGCCTTATTTTATTTGCGCCTGCCTGCAGAAGGCATGGAACCGATCCAGAGTACTCGGGAGGGGCAGACTGAGACTTCCCGATCCTGATCGGGACGACCTCCTGAGTGACAGGGATTGCAATGACTTATCAATTTTTATAAGTATAAGTAATTTCTCAAATTTAGACCTTTACTATTTTCTATTAAAAAGTTAATTTTCTACTCAAAAGAAAATAAATCGTAGCGGTATCGTAGCGGATTATGATAGTAGAAAATTTACGCAATGCGTATATTTACACGTTAGTGGCTATTCAATGAGAAGTCAGATGTATTTATATTAAACATTAATAAAGGACCATATTATGGTTTCAAGTATTCAAAAAGAAAAAGCCGAACTGTTCTTGAAATTTCATCAAGACAAAGAAATTCTGGTTCTGTTAAATTCGTGGGACATCGGAAGTTCTAAATTAATAGAAGCATGTGGCTATAAAGCAATCGCAACAACAAGTATGGGAATAGCTGCCTCTTTAGGGTATCCTGACTGCCAGGTAATACAATTGTCAGAAATGATTGAAACTATTACTGGAATCGTAAATGGAGTACAAGTTCCGGTAACTGTAGATATAGAAGCCGGATATGGAAATAATTTAATTGAAATAATTGATTCTG
The DNA here is from genome assembly GCA_049516635.1 of Ignavibacteria bacterium. Classification (GTDB taxonomy): domain Bacteria; phylum Bacteroidota; class Ignavibacteria; order Tepidaquicellales; family OLB5; genus JBEKSX01. The sequence goes on from JBEKSX010000098.1 coordinate 7,283, forward strand.
TTAAAAAGATAATTGCAACAGGAATTGTTGGAATAAACATTGAAGACAGTATTGATTTAAATCCAATATTAATTGACGAGATGGAATTTTGTGAAAGAATATCAGCCATTCGTGCATTATCAGATTCACTGGGCTTTCATTTAGTCATTAATGCAAGAACGGATTCATTTTATACTTCGTCAGGATCGCCGCGAGAAAAATTATCTGAATCAATTAAGCGTGGCAATAAATACCGGGAAGCTGGTGCCGACTGCATATTTGTACAACCTGTATGGGAAAAAGAAACGATTTCGACATTGGTTAAGGAAATTAATGCCCCAATAAATATTCTTTCAAACCCTGGAATTGGGGCAGGATTACCTCCATCTGTACGTGAACTGCAGGATTTAGGTGTTGCCCGTTTAAGCCTGGGTTCAAGTTTGATGAAAGCTAATTTAGCTTTAATTAAAAAAGTTGCTGACGAACTGTCTGAAAAAGGGACTTACAATATTTTATTAGATACTTTAACACCGCTTCCCGACGCTGCAATGGCCTATAAAATGGCAATAGGGTTGAATAAATGAAGAACAGCCGCTAACATTGGCTATAAGTAATTGATTGTTATCGACAACTCTGAAAATTCTAGAGGAATTTTTAGCTTGCTGTGTGCTTTCAAAGTTAAATGCGGACCCACGCGACTACTCATAGCCGAGAAACGTTAAACCTCCTGAGTAATAATCACCGGGTCAAACTCTAAAAATACTTCAACATTATACAATTACTTATTTACATCTGTTCTTTATATTCTATAAACGTCCTATATTTCTACATCAGGTAGTAAAATCAGTAGCCAGAAAACACAAAAGGCACTCAGAATTAATTCTAAGTGCCTTTATTTGCAGAACCGACCCCGATCCCCGAGTACTCGGGAGGCAGGCTGAAACTTCACGACTCACCCGGGACGTCTCCCTGGTAACAGTGGTTGAAGCAAAGTTTTAATTATAATAAATATTGGTAATTTCCGTAATTTAGACCTTTAATATTTTCTTTTATAAAGCTAATTTTCTCTATACCTTGGCATATATTAAAATCAAATTATGAAAGTATTAATAACTGGAAATAAAGGCTTTATTGGAAAGGAAATTGAAAAAAAATTAATAACAAATGGTATTCAAACCGTTGGATATGATTTAGTTGATAACTTGGATATATTGGATATTGAAACTTTAACAGCAAAGGTATCTGGATGTGATTCTATTATTCATCTTGCGGCGATCGAGACACAATTTTCACATCAAGTTATGCAAACAAATGTATTAGGTACATGGAGCGTTCTTTGTGCCAGCATTAATGCTGATATAAAAAAGATTGTTTATCTCAGCAGTGTTGACGCGCTTGGAATATTTCAAGGTGAGGGTTTACCTAAATATTTGCCGATTGATGACAATTATCCATGTCATCCACAAACTTCATATTCTATTTCAAAGAAACTTTCTGAAGATTTATGTAAATATTTTTCTTTATCGTATAATTTATCAATTATTTGTTTAAGACCACCAGGTGTATGGAATGAGTCAACCTATTTTGATATATTTGCTGAAAGAAAAAAGCAGCCATCATATGAGTGGGATCCATATTGGGAATATGGGGCTTTTATTGACATAAGGGATCTATCTGAAGTCGTTTTCCTATCTTTATTAAAGGATTTGAAAGGATTCAACTGCTTTTTAGTTGCATCAGATGATATAACTACTTCAGGGAAAACAAGCTTAGAATTAAAAGAGCAAATTTTTCCAAATATTAAGTGGAATGGTGGTGATGAATATGAAGTGGAACCTTATAAAGCATTAGTACTCTCGGAGAATGCAAGAAAACAGCTTGATTGGGTTCCTAAATATACGTGGAAAAGATTTTGTAGTTCTCAAATGCAAACGTGAATATCTTGTCATCATTAGATTAGTCTTCTATCTAAATCGGCTGTTGTACCGATATAGAAACTAACATCTTTTTCACTTTGAAGGATATAAGTATAATACGTCATAAACTAAAATACCCTGTTTGATACAGGGTATTTTTGCGGAACCGACGAGACTCGAACTCGCGACCTCCTGAGTGACAGTCAGGCGTTCTAACCAAACTGAACTACGGCTCCATTTTACTTTTATACGACCTCTCCCGAGTGCTCCCCGAGACATCGGGACAGGCGGGATCAGGCGTTCTAACCAATCCGCTTGCGGCGGAGACCTACGGTTTAGTTATTAAGAAAGCAAATTTACTGATTTTATTGAATTTTAGCAATTGATTAATTCTGGCTCATAAGTTATGGTGTCGAACTTCTTTCTTGAAGTACAAAATTATTTAAGTTCTGGAACAATCTATTTTTAACTTTCTGGATGAGGTGATTCCTCATGAGCTTTTTGAATTTGTATGTAACAAAATAGGGGTTGATTTATAACTTTCTATACAATAAATTCATTATGTAAAACCGATTTACTATTGTATATTTTTACTTAACCCTTAGATGGTGGGGAATTTAGAAATGAATTTTGGGAACGATCCTATCCGCGAACGGTTAATAATAATCTGTTTACGATGGATTTATTATCCCTCAATAAAAACCAATCAGAACACACTTTCAATATTATTTTTATAAACCTAATTTATTAACACTATGAAAAAATTAATTACTTTCCTCACATTTTTGTTGATCGTGAGCATCGTAAATGTCTTTGCACAAACTCCAATGTATTATAATTATAATACGGGTGCAAACGCTAACTCTTTCCCGCTTAATCAAGCGGCAGGCAAGATGTGTCAATGGCTTGTACTGGCAGGGGAATTTAACTCTCCAACAGGTGCCCGTCACGGTAATATCACAAATTTTTATTGCAGGATAGCAACCGGATATCCGTTGACATCTACTACTTACACCTCATTTAAACTCTTGTTTGGTCAGACCTCGCTTACATCATTACCGAGTTCGTTTTATACAGGAACAATGGATACTGTATTTCAAAGAGCAAGTGTAACAATGTCGGCCGCCGCAGATACTTGGCTTCAAATTACATTAGATCATCCATTTCCGTATGATTCAACTAAAAGCCTTGTAATACAAATGGAACAATGCGCAGCGAGCGGAGCCACCGCTACTTACAGTCTTGCACATACCAACCTTTCAGGTAACAGAAGAGGCTGGAGCGTTGGAGGATGTCCATTTTCTTATTATGGCAGTGGCGTTAACGTACTTAATTGCGGAATAGATGTTGTTCAATCGCTTCCCAACGGCTGGGTAGAGCAGACATCAGGCGTGACCACAGGTCTTAACACTGTGAGTGCAGTTAATGATCAGGTCGGATGGGTAGGCGGCAACAGCGGTGTTGTATTAAGAACAACTAATGCAGGAACAAACTGGGCAAACGTCACAGGTGCTCCTATAGGTACTGATGCAGTATACGCTATCTGCGGAATAGATGCCAACACATGCCTTGTTTCCACATCACCTTCAAACACATTCGTT
>JBEKSX010000099.1:0-10757 GCA_049516635.1 Ignavibacteria bacterium
TACTTACCCGGAGTATTGAATTCTACATCATCAAAATGGATGTAGGGCCAGTCTGACTGTACGGTGAAAGGGAAAGTATCTACCACTTTATTCGTGCCGAGATCAGTGATGTTAATATCGACCGAAGTAACTCCGATGGGTTTCTGCAGCTTTACCATTACTGTAACGGGACCTACAGGAAATTTACTGGCAACCCCAACCTCCTCAGTAGTATACTTTTCACAAAAATAAAGCTTATCTCCCGGCATGAGATTCTTCAGCATTGAACAGGAAACTATAAGAGAGAACAGGATAATAAAAGCTGTAAAGGTTTTGATATTTCGCATGATTCCTCCTTTTAAATAAATTTGCTTAAGTTAATGAAATGTATTTAGAAAATAAAGAATAATTTAATTTATGTTTTACGACTCAATTTTTTTGTTTTTTTGATTTTTGCTTATCTGTCTTTTTATCCTTTGTATCGAAATCATCGAATTGTTTCAAGCCGCTGACCTCACCCCAGAGACCCCGCTTATTCACTCTTGCATCATTCTCGCATTTTACAAACTCGTCAAGTTTGGAGATCTTGTATTTTCTGTATGCGTAAGCATAGCCGTCTTCCACTATCTTTTTATTAACGAAAGTACCGTCCTCAAGATAAACATACCTCAATAACCGCCCATAAACATCTTTATCATCGTAATTACTTTCGGGAATTAGCACAACCCGTTTACCTTCGATAAGTTTCTTTGTAAACTGGCTTGCAAGCTCTCCTAGTTTTTGGATTGTTTTTTTGTCCTGTCCGCTTCTTTCAACATCCCTGTCTAATTTTGAAGATTCGTACTTTTCGGGTGTGTCAATACCGAGAAGTCTTACCCTGTCCTTGTTCTCCAGCTCGAATGTGTCCCCGTCAATAACCCGTTTAACTAGAAATGTATCCTTCTGTTTTGATTCATGTTCGCTTAACTTCGGTATCACATATATCCATGCAAAATACCCGAATAGAACCAGGACTATTGCGGTGACCGCTGATTTTGCAAGAAATTTAATCAATTATCCCCATGATTTATTTATTAATTTAATCCTGGATTGGGTTTCCGCCTGACTTAAATCCGTGAAATATATTGCTATTAGAAACAAAAATTCACACACCCCGCTTGAGTATAATTATATCTAAATGTTTAAGTTCAATGAAGCAAATATAAAAATTAAAGACCAAAGAAAGTATAGTATATTCCCGGCATAATTGGATTGAAAGTTAATCAGAAATAAGGCATATTAGGTCGGATATATAAATATTTACTTTGAATAATAACAGATCTGTAGCTGAATTGGAATGCGGTGAAACTGCCGTTATAAAATCGGTCGGCGATGATTGTCTGGATGTCGATTGTCACTGCTTAAGATTGATGGAACTGGGGTTTACTCCCGGACAGGAAGTTACAGTCATAGCAAAATCCCCCTTCAAGGACCCCCTCGCTGTATCTATCAGAGGTACAATCATAGCTTTAAGAAGCAGGGAGGCGAAATGTATAAAGATATAAGTGAAATACATATTTCAAAAGATATATCCTGCCATACACCTCAAACTATTGATATCAAAGAATCACCATCCTCATTGCCTGTTATTGCGCTTGTAGGTCAGCCAAACTCCGGAAAGACAACACTGTTCAATGCACTAACAGGTTCAAATTTTAAAACATCTAATTACCCTGGAGCTACGGTAGAATACTCACTGGGAATGCTGGGAAAATCGTATGATTTTCACTCGCTTATAATCGACTCCCCGGGAATTATCAGCCTGACTCCCAACTCACCTGATGAAGATGTTACGGTTAATGCTATTTTCGATCACCCTAAATTCGGTCTCCCCGACGTGGTTGTTGTAACTGCAGATTGTACGCAGTTATCCCGCCAGTTATATCTCGTAAAACAGGTAATTGATTCGGGATTCAAAACGGTCGTAGCACTTACAATGGGCGACCTCCTTGGAAAGAAGGGTCTTAGTATCTCATCATCAAAACTCGAGCAGATACTGAAGTGTCCGGTAATAATCGTTGACGGGAGAAAAGGCTACGGAATTGCTGAGCTTGTAAAAAATGCAAAGGCATTATATAATGCAAATTCCAGAAACGGCTATAAATCACGAATCAAAAAACCTGTATTCCCTTCAGAAGATGCCATAAGAGCTGCATATAAATATACTGAAGAAACTGAAAAGAGTGTAATTAAAAATAATCTTCCCCTACCTGATATTAATGAAATCAATCAGAAAATATTTCATTCGTTGAATCGAAAGCCGGACGAAAACTCTATCAAGCTCGATAAAGTGATCCTTCACCCTGTATGGGGCGTTCTTATTTTTATTATCTCGTTGGGTATAATATTTACTTCGATATTTTGGTTAGCCAGACCGCTGATGGATCTTATAGATTATTGTTTCGGTTTGCTGGCAGGTGCTGTGGCAGCTCTGCTTCCGCAATCAACCTGGTATAATGATCTTATTACAAAAGGTATTATCGAAGGGGTTGGTTCAGTAATGCTCTTTGTACCGCAAATAGCAATACTATTTTTCTTTCTTGGTATATTAGAGGACACGGGATACCTGGCAAGAGCTGCGATGATCATAGATAAGCCCTTATCGAAGGTTGGACTGAACGGCAGGTCATTTGTCCCTATGATATCGGGTTATGCATGTGCCATTCCTGCAATGATGGCTGCCAGAACGATCACGAACCGGCGTGAACGATTTCTCACAATATTTGTTATCCCGCTGATGAGCTGCAGTGCCCGCCTGCCTGTTTATGCATTGCTGCTCGCGTTCATAGTACCACCGGATAAACCGTGGATAGCGGGCATCGGGCTCGGAGCGATCTACCTGCTGAGCTTAATTTCTGGTAGCACAGTGGCCGCAGTGGTGAGCAGGTTTAAGAAGAGTAAAGAAAAATCTACTTTTATGCTCGAACTCCCAGCTTACAGAAGGCCTGTATTAAAACACATCGCAAAAAACAGTTATAACAAGACCGTTGTTTACATCAAAAAAGCCGGTCCGATAATCGTAATCATTTCTCTGCTTCTTTGGGCGTTAACATATTTCCCCGATTATGATCCTAAGATTGCCCCTGAGATAACAAAAGGCATGGGCGATAAACAGGTTTCAAGACTCATTGAATCAGAACGTCTTAATCATTCGTACGCTGCATTTATCGGGACCAAATTCCAGCCTCTGCTCTCCCCCCTCGGTTGGGACTGGCGTGTAGGAGTATCATTGATCTCAGCGTTTGCCGCCAGAGAGGTATTCGTAAGCGCAATGGCAATTACATTCAGCATAACTGATAATGATGAAAATAATATTCAAAACTCCCTCCTTTCATCTATGCGGAATGCAAAATTTGGTAATATGAATAAACCTCTTTTCACTGCTTCATCGGTTATAGCTCTCATCATTTATTTCATGTTCGCAATGCAATGCCTTTCTACCGTAGTAATAGGCAGAAGAGAGACAGGTTCATGGAAGATTCCCTTTCTGCAAATAGGCGTTTATACTTCATTAGCGTACATACTGGCATTTATTACTTATAACGGTTTACACCTGATAGGAATAAGTTAATTACATTTCTTCTTAATTATTCGTATTTTAGTGAATAAGAGAATCCAAATAATATGAGATCTATATTTAAACTTATTCTTTTAGCAGGTATCACCTCAGTTTTACTCTACTATTCATATATCCCGGAAAATAAAGCCGCTGACAGGGCGGGTTGTGAAGCATACATTTACATAGCTAATAATTCCTTATTTGAATGTACAATTTACATAGACGGTATGGGCTATGGAAACCTGCTGGTAGGAAAGAATAAAACTTACAAAATCGAGCTATTGAACGATACACCCAAGAGGATAAAAGTGAAGGTTGAATATTATAATCCCAATTACATAGAACCCAAATCATATTACCTGCTAACAAAAGGAAAACTTGAGTGCGGACAAACCGATTCAATGTACATAGCGCATACTGAGTAGCTAAAACATAAATAATGCTCAGCTCGGTTATGAATTCAAATTACAGAGCAATTCTACATTATTAACTTCTTTTTTTCATAATTATATGAAAAAGTTTATATTTCCCTTAGTTTTAATTTTTCTTTTACTAAGTACCTGCTTTTCCCAAACAGAAGCGGATAAGAAAAAAGCTCACAATCTCGGAAAACAAGCAATCAAGCTCGAAGAAAAAGAGGGGAAATACGATGAAGCCATCACACTGTTTAAACAAGCCCAGCAGCTTGACCCGGAAAATATTGACTATCCATATGAAATCGCGTATGCATATTATTTGAAAAAAGATTATGCCGCATCTATCGAGCAGGCAAATAATTTATTGAACCACAAAGACGTAAAAGATGAGGCTTACAGGTTACTGGGCAATTCTTACGATATGACAGGCGATCCCGATAAAGCATTAGAATCATACAATAAAGGATTAACAATTTTTCCGAATTCCGGAAAGTTATATCACGAGATCGGCATATTATATGCAAATAAAGACAGCGCTGAACCCGCAATCGAGAACTGGGAACTCGGTATTAAAGCAGACCCGACCTTCGCATCGAATTACTATGAACTTACAAAAGTATTTTGCAGTTCTACCGAAAGAGTTTGGGGGGTTATATATGGCGAGCTGTTCCTAAATATTGAACGGAATTCCGACCGCTGCTATGAGATAAGCAAACTACTATATGATACCTATAAAGCAGCAATTACGATCAATGTAGATAAATCCGGAAAGAAGACGGGTCAGGTCAGTTTCAGCAAAGTGTCAAATCTCGCTCCAACAACAAACAAGCTGCGGTTTGAAACCGCTTTTGAATTAACGATTGTGCCAGCTATCGCCTCTACCGATAAAATCTCGCTAAAAGAATTATACTCATTAAGGAAATTCTATATAGAGTCCTGGTGGAAGTTGAAAAGAAATTTGGAGTACCCAAACATATTATTTGATTGGCAAAAAAGTTTGATAGATAGAGGATATTTCGAACAGTATAGTTATTGGATATTCAATAACGGGAATGTAAAAGAATTCGAAAAATGGGGAAAGGACAATTACGATGAGTTTAAAGAGTTCGCGGAGTGGTTCACTGCTAATCCGTTACAAATCGATAAGAATCATTATTTCGTAAGGACGCAGTACTGATACATTATTTCATCTGCCATTCGATATTACATGAATCACATTTTAGCCCGATTATTTTTGGTATTGTGCCCCCCTCATCATCCGGATTGAAAAAATACATATTGCTGATATCTCCCTCGAATTGCAAAGTAAATTGTTCACCGCTCCTGAATACACTATCCTTCAGCAATCCCTTTTCTATGCTATACAAACCGTCAACAGTGTGTTTATACTTGCCATCCAGTATAAGTACGCAGTTCTTATAATTATATTTTGAATTATTTATAAGCTTCAGTTCGAATCCTCCTTTACGTGCAAGCAGACCTCTCCAGTATCTTCCTTCGATAACAATATCAGTCTTTTGGTTTGGCTCAAGCACCCTGAAATCGGGTTCAGAACAAGAGGAGATTAGAAATATTAATAATAAATACTTTATGTATCTCATATACAATTCAGTTAAATATAATGTTTCAATTCGTTTGATTTCATTCAAAAAAATGATTTTCGTGATCCTTTCAAATTGTAAATTTAAAACTAATTGGCTATTTTTGTGAATTAATCAATATTAAATAATATTATCACCCCGAAAATTATAAATTACCTATGCAACTTATTGACTGGTTAATAGTATTTTTATATTTCCTACTCAGCTTAGTCATAGGCATCTATTTTTACAAACGCGCGGGAAAAAATACAGAATCTTACTTCCTTTCCGGAAGACAGCTGCCGTGGTGGATCGCGGGTCTTTCGATGGTAGCTACAACCTTTGCTGCCGATACTCCCCTGGCTGTAACGGAGCTCGTTGGACAGAACGGTATCGCGGGCAACTGGCTCTGGTGGAATATGCTTATGGGAGGTATGCTTACAGTATTTTTCTTCGCTAAGCTGTGGAGGAGAGCGAATATTTTAACCGATGTCGAATTCATCGAACTCAGATATTCCGGCAAGTCAGCATCATTCCTGCGGGGATTTAAGGCTGTATATCTCGGTCTATTTATGAACTGCATCATAATGGGTTGGGTTAACCTCGCTATGGGAAAGATACTCGTAGGTATGTTCCCTCAATATGTTAATTCGGGAAATGTAATCTATTTTATATTTCTTACGCTTATTATAACGGCACTTTATTCTGCTATATCGGGGTTATGGGGTGTGGCAGTTACCGATGCATTCCAGTTCATCCTAGCAATGGCGGGATGCATTGTTCTTGCCGTGATAGTTGTTAATTTACCGCAGATAGGCGGCATCAAAGGTCTGGAATCAAAGCTCCCCGACTGGGCGCTGCAGTTCACTCCCCGTATCGGAGCTGATTCCAATACAGTTGGAACGGGCGGCATTTTGATGATGACCGTTTCGACGTTCTTAGCTTTTATCGGAATACAATGGTGGGCAAGCTGGTATCCAGGTGCCGAACCGGGTGGCGGTGGTTACGTGGCACAAAGAATAATGTCCGCCAAAAATGAGAAACATTCACTACTTGCAACGTTATTCTTTCAAATAGCCCACTATTGTATCCGGCCATGGCCCTGGATCATCGTAGGTCTGTGCGCTCTTGTACTTTACCCTGATCTCCCCCTCGCTGATAAAGGTTTGGGTTATGTAAAAGCGATGAATGATTTCCTTCCCGTCGGACTCAAAGGATTGCTGCTCGCAGCATTCTTCGCTGCATATATGTCAACCATCTCTACTCACCTTAACTGGGGAACATCGTACCTGATAAATGACCTCTATAAGAGATTCATCAATAAAAATAAGGATGAGAAACATTACGTCATAATTTCCAGGGAACTGACTATGGTCATGATGATCATATCCGTTGTAGTAACAATATTCATGACAACCATATCGGGAGTTTGGGCGTTCGTTATTGAATGCGGTGCAGGGCTGGGTCTTATACTCATACTTCGCTGGTTCTGGTGGAGAATTAATGCAATTAGCGAGATAGTGGCTACCGTTACACCTTTCATAGTTTATGGTGTATTATATTTCGGAAAGGTAAACGTAAAATTTCCCGAAACATTGTATATAATTGTACCTATTACGACCGTTGCGTGGTTAATTACGCTATTTATCACAAAGCCGGTCGAGGAAAATAAATTAATAGAGTTTTACAGACGTGTTCACCCGGGCGGAACTGGCTGGAAAAAAATTTCATCCCTGTTACCCGATGTAAAAAGCGATTCCGGTTACCGCTATTTATTTATGAACTGGGTCTGCGGTATAATTCTTGTCTATATGTTCCTCTTCGGGATCGGTGATATAATACTGGGTGATTTCAAGATGGGATTCATCTTTATGTTACTGGGATTGGGCGCAGGAACCGTCATATTTAAAAATTTTAAATATATCGGATGGGAAATTTCTAAAAACTAATTTATTTTCCCCCATCTAAAGATGGGGGGCTATGAATGGAGCGTCCAAAATATTAATGTGTAAGCCTTTATCTGAAAATGGGGTCTTTGCACTAGATGTATCTCTAATTATGCTGTTAATGATACAAATATCTTTTATTTTATTACAATCTAATAGTATTAATGAGCCCGACTTATTATTTTAAAGAATTATACCGCTATATAAAAACAGCGAAATCTTCCGTTTTCGGCTCTACGGTTGTAATAATGATCGCTGTCCTGCTTCTCGGCATCTATATAACAATTTCGATCAATTCGATAAAACTGCTTAAGCTAATAAGAGATAAAGTAGAGATAGACGCATACCTGGTAGATGGTTTCGAAGAAAGTAAAGTCCCTTCGCTCATTAATTCGTTAAAAACGATCGGGGGAATTAAATCCGTAAAATATATATCAAAAGATGAGGCAGCAAAAATTTTTGAACAGGATTTTGGAAAAGATATCCTCGAAGTCTTCGATTACAATCCCCTGCCTGCTTCCTTTAAGATATCTTTATATGATGAATACAAAACGATCGATAGGATCGAAAAGATAAAAACAGAGATCTCACAGTATAAAGAGATAAATGATATCCAATATGCTAAAAATAACCTCGAAATATTAGAACGCAATTCAACTTCACTGGTCTTCCTCAATTTAAGCTTACTGATTATTATTACCTTTGCTTCCGTTTTCCTGGTGAGCAATACAATTAAATTGATGATATCTGCAAAGAAAAACACAATAGAATTGATGAAGCTGATAGGAGCAAGCAAAGAAACCATCCGCACCCCTTTTCTGCTGGAAGGTTTCATTCAGGGCGTAGCAGGTAGCCTTCTCGCAGTTCTGATCTTACAGCTATTTTTAAACTACTTCTATTCTACTTATACGAACAACGATTTCAATTTTTCTATCATAGACAGTACTTTCTTACTATTAATGGTACTGTTCGGTGCTTTATTAGGTACATTTGGAAGCGTTTTTTCGATACGAAGGTTTTTAAGGTTTTACTAATTCAGGAACACCTGCGTGTTCAGGTTTTGACGTAATTAGAATATCGTTTGATTTTCTGCCGAAAAAAATAATCTCAAAGTAAATATTTACAACGATGAATAGAAAATCATTTTTTCTTTATTCATTTATTTTATTTATTTCGATTTGTTTCATATCCTCAAAACCCTTTGCACAGCCTTCTCAGCAATGGGTGAAAAAATATAACGGTCCGGGCATAAATAAAGGTGATATCGGTACTGCTGTTGTCACAGATGCAAATGGAAATATCTATGTCACCGGACAGGTATCCGGGTATGGTGCAGATTTAGATTACACAACGATTAAATATAATAACTCAGGGGTACAGCAATGGCTTGTTATATATCATGGACCTCTTGATACAAGCAATAACTACGCTACGGCAATTGCTGTTGACGCTTCAGGGAATGTTTACATAACGGGAGCGAGCATGGGAATAGGCACCCAGGCCGATTTTGCTACTATTAAATATAATTCAGCAGGTGTTCAGCTATGGCTTGCAAGATATAACGGACCGGGAAATTCCGGTGATTATGGAAGAGCAATAGCTGTAGATGATTCCGGGAATGTCTATGTAACAGGTGAAAGCTACAATACCTCGTCACTATATAATTTCGCTACCGTTAAATACAATTCCAGCGGAGTCCAGCAATGGGCATCAATTTATAATGGTCCCGGAAATAATACTGATGAACCCACTAGACTCGCAATAGACAATTCGGGAAATGTTTATGTTACGGGGTATACGATCAATGGAAATGTTACGGAATATGCAACGGTAAAATACAATTCTTCAGGTGTACAGCAATGGGCTTCGATATATAATGGCACTAATAACACTACAAGCATAGCAAATGGAATTACAGTTGACCACCAGGGATATGTATACATTACCGGAAGAAGCATTCAATCAGGAACAAATGAAGATATTGTAACTATCAAATATAATCCTTCGACAGGTGATTCCGTATGGGTCAGGAAATTCAATAGTACAGCCAGCAATCCCGATGAAGGCTACGGAATTGCTGCGGATAGATATAATAATATTTATGTAACAGGTGCTTCCAATAGCCTTAGTAACAGCACATGGGGTATAGTGGATATCAAATACAATTCATCGGGTGTCCAGCAATGGGCTGCGGTTTACACACCTCCCGGACGCCAGTCAAGCTACGGGAAAAAAATTGTTATAGATTCCCTGGGTAATTCATTTATCGGAGGATATTCTTTAACATACACAGCTTCACTCCACACAGAAGATTACCTGACTGCAAAGTTTGATTCGAATGGAGTTATGCAATGGATAAATTTTTATAATGGACCGGGAAATGACAGAGATGAGGGGTATGGTATAGCAATAGATAATTCAGGAAATTCATACATAACGGGTTTAAGTTATGCGGGATTTGTCAGCGGGTCATGTGACTATGCAACCGTGAAGTATTCCGCCGCAGGCGTGCAGCAATGGGTTGCAAGATACAACTATCCTGTAAACAGCAATGATTATATCACAGCAATGAAAATAGATAACATGGGAAATATTTATGCAACGGGTACAAGTGACGGTCAAGGTACTGGAACAGATATAGTTCTTATAAAATTTGACCCTGCTGGAGATACTTTATGGGTTAAAAGATTTAACGGACCTTTTAATAGTAATAATAACGCGACTTGTATGGATGTCGATTCATCCGGAAATATCTATGTCGGCGGAGGTTCATGGTCACCGGATTTTATGGATAACTATTATGTAGCTCTCAAATATAATTCTTCTGGTAATCTCCTCTGGTCCTCTTTTTATGATGGAGGCGGCTACTCGTACATTCCTTTTTCTATTGCTTCAGATGCAAATGGAAATGTTTATGAATTCGGTGTAACAGGATACGACGGGATTCACGGGAACTATTTTCTAATAAAATTTAATTCAGGCGGGGATACAATTTGGACACGGTCAATAGGTAGCAATCCTTCAGGCACCCTTGCAAAAAAGGTGATCGTTGATAAAACCGGATACATTTATTTAACCGGAAGAATAAGCAATAATATTTATACATTAAAATTAAATTCAACAGGCGATACTTTGTGGTCTGCAAACTATAACGGCACCGGTAATAGTACAGACCAGCCAAATGACATGTTCGTTGATAATAACGGAAATGTTTATGTAACAGGATACAGCAGGCAAA
>JBEKSX010000100.1:0-10718 GCA_049516635.1 Ignavibacteria bacterium
ATGTAATTATCGTTAAGAGTTGTGAGTGTGGTTTGCAGGTCATAGGACTTGATAGATATACCATCAGCATGAAAAGACTCAATTCTTAAGAGAATGATTAAAACTGTAATACTTAAGGTTAGCAGATGCGTTTTTTTCAAATTCATTTCACTTTCCCCGAATGAATATTATGTGTGTTTATTTAATGTTAGATATATAACTAAATTAGTGATATGTATCTAATTATTAAACACAAATTTGTTAATCTACATCTATGAATTTTTCATAGGTCATAAATTATAGCCTTGATTTATGCAGTGTAATGTATTATATTTGTATTTGAGTTTATTATACTATCCCTTCCCAATGGCGGGGAGTGTACATAAAATGTTTAAAACTCTCCCCCTTAGCAAGGGGGAGTACTCCCGATGAAGTCGGGAGGGAGGGGGTCAGAATTTACTCTTTGTCATTTTGACAGTTTAATGGCTGTCTCCCCTTAGCAGCCTGCCCGCCTGTGTGCGGGAAAGGGGAGAAACGGTAGCCAGCCCGCCTCAAGCGGGAAGCCGAGAGGGGTTCAAAAAATGGATTCCCGCCTTCCCGTCAAAGACCGGGCAGGCTGCGGGAATGACAAGTAGTCACTACTAAGTAGTGACTACTTAAGAGGTCGAAAAATGGCGATTCCGGCATTCCTGACTACTTGAGACTACTTTAAGTAGTGGGGGTGTACCCATAGTGCTCTTTGACATTTTGGCAAAGGATATGTTCTGAAAAGGTAACTAAGTTACCCTAACTTAAAAGCTCAAAAAATGCTGATTCAGGTGAGTTTTGGTAACTTGAGGTAACTTCAAGTTACCCGGGGGTCTCAAATGAAGTGTTTGACATTTTGGCAAACGGGATTTAAGATTGGAACCATGTTTTGTTTATTATTAAGGGGCTCGTAATTCCATTGAGTGGCTTTTGTATCTATAATTTTTCTTGCATTTTTCTTGCATTGTAAATAGCTCAATATTAGGCTAATTTCGTGTATTATGAAACTAATAATTTTCATAAATTGTTGAATTATTATAATTAAACAACTATAAAATGGACAGTAACTTTTCAAATAGAGTACAGGACGTGATAAGACTGAGCAGGGAAGAAGCTATTCGGCTGGGTCATGATTACATCGGTACCGAACACCTCTTGCTGGGTATAATCCGCGAGGGTGAAGGTATCGCTATTAAGATCTTCCAGAATCTTGGGAAGGATATATCTAAGATCAAGAAAGCTGTCGAAGATACTGTCAGACAATCAGGCGCTACGCTTACTGTGGGGAATATACCACTGACCAAGCAGGCTGAGAAGGTCCTAAAAATAACTTATTTAGAAGCAAAAATATTTAAATCGGATGTAATTGGGACTGAACATCTTCTGCTTTCTATATTGAGGGAAGACGATAATCTTGCCTCGCAGATATTACAGCAGTTCGGAATAACTTATGAGGTCGTAAAAGAAGAATTAACAAATATTTTAAGCGGGAAGTCTTCCGCACCACCGCAGAGAAGCTCACCCGAAAAGAAACCCGACAGGTCCAAAACACCCGTTCTGGATAATTTTGGCAGAGACCTGACCAAACTTGCGGCAGAAGATAAGCTTGACCCCATTGTCGGCAGGGAAAAAGAGATAGAAAGAGTTGCCCAGGTCCTCAGCAGAAGGAAAAAGAACAACCCTGTGCTCATCGGAGAGCCGGGAGTAGGCAAGACTGCAATAGCTGAAGGTCTTGCTATAAGGATTATACAGAAAAAAGTTTCACGGGTACTGCATGACAAAAGAGTTGTAACATTAGACCTTGCTTCTCTTGTTGCTGGTACAAAGTACCGCGGCCAGTTCGAAGAGAGAATGAAAGCGGTAATGAACGAGCTTGAAAAAGCAAGGGACGTTATCCTTTTTATCGATGAGCTTCATACAATAGTGGGAGCCGGCGGTGCTTCGGGTTCACTCGATGCATCTAACATATTTAAGCCAGCTCTTGCAAGGGGTGACCTGCAGTGCATCGGTGCAACCACTCTCGATGAATACAGGCAGTATATCGAAAAAGACGGTGCGCTGGACAGGAGATTCCAGAAAATAATTATCGATCCGACGACCGAAGACGAGACGATAAAGATATTGATGAACATCAAGTATAAATATGAAGAGCATCATAATGTAAAATATACCGATGCAGCCATCCTGGCAGCGGTGAAGCTGAGTTCGAGATACATCACAGACAGATACCTGCCTGATAAGGCTATCGATGTCATGGATGAGGCGGGTTCCAGGGTACACCTTTCGAACATTGTGGTCCCTGAAATTGTTCTCAAGCTGGAACAGGAGATAGAGGGTATAAAACTGCAGAAGAACCAGGTTGTAAAGAACAGAACTTCGAAGAAGCAGCGAAGCTCCGTGACGAGGAAAAGAGATTATTAAACGATCTCGACCAGGCAAAGGTCGAGTGGGAAGTACAGTCGCAGAGCATCGTGCACGAAGTGACCGAGGAGAACGTTGCTGACGTTGTTTCGATGATGACGGGCATCCCGGTACATCGTGTTGCGCAGTCTGAATCAGAGAAGCTTGTCCATATGGAAGATGAGCTCAAGAAATTTATAATCGGACAGGATGAAGCGATCGAAAAATTATCGAAAGCTATCCGCAGAACAAGGGCAGGATTGAAAGATCCTAACAGGCCGATCGGTTCATTCGTATTCCTGGGTCCTACAGGTGTAGGCAAGACTGAAATGGCTAAAGTACTTGCAAGATTCTTATTCGACAGCGATGATGCATTGATCAGGATAGATATGAGCGAATATATGGAGAAGTTCAATGTATCCAGGCTCGTCGGGGCTCCTCCCGGTTATGTGGGCTACGAAGAAGGCGGACAGCTGACCGAGAAGGTCAGACGAAAACCGTATTCGGTAGTGCTCCTTGATGAAATAGAAAAAGCACATCCGGATATTTACAATATACTCCTGCAGGTTCTGGATGACGGCATATTGACTGACAGCCTGGGAAGAAGAGTGGATTTCAAGAATACGATCCTCATCATGACATCGAATATCGGAACGAAGGATATTAAATCGATAGGTACGTTCGGGTTCGGCAATGTCGAGAACAAGGATAGGTACAACAAGATGAAATCAACCATCGAAGATTCTGTGAAGAAGGTTTTCAGTCCGGAGTTTCTTAACAGGATAGATGACCTGATAACGTTCAAACAATTGACCAGGGAAGATATATATAAGATAATCGATATTGCCACAAAGCAGCTTCTCGAAAGGATCTTCGCGATGGGCATAAGCTTTGAGTTCACGAATGAAGCGAGGGAATTTTTATCCCTCAAGGGTTATGACCCGTTGTTCGGAGCGAGACCTCTCAGGCGGGCTGTGCAGAGATATATCGAGGACCCAGTCTCCGAGGAGATACTGAAGGGCAAGTTCAAGGACGGCTCGAAGATCGTGGTAAAATACAAAGAAGGAGCCGATGAGCTGATCTTCGAAGATTCAACACAGCCGGAAAAGACTGATGCTGTAGAGAACGTTGAACCGCAAACTCATGATAATAAAAATATTTAGATAACGGATAATGAAATTAAATCCCGGTTGAGTATTCAGCCGGGATTTTCTTTAGGGTATAATAAACAATAAATTAATGGAACAAATAAAGAGGCAGATAGAGTTCATATATAAAGTAAAGATTGCGGTTTCCTGATGTTAACTAAATATGATAATATATTATTTTAAATTAAATCGAGGAGAAATTAAAGATAAAACATTATTACAGCTTCCAATAAAGCACCCCATTTATGGGGTTAGTTAAATTAACCCGGTTCATTCATGTGGGCCGGGATTTATTTTATTATTAAGATTTGTAAATTAAAAGTAGGAAGCGATTATTTCATCACAGACGGCATAACCCTTTGGCGTGAGCCTGATGAAATCATCATCGATCGATGCAAATCCATTCTTTGTCAATAATTCGAGAGTGTTCGAATATTTTTCCCGGAAATCGATATTATAAGTTTTATTGAATATCTTAAAATTAATACCCTTGCTCCTGAGACCCAGGAATATGTATTCATATACTGAAGTATCCGTATCGATATATTCGATTAGATCGTAGGAATTCTGCCCGGTTGTGATTCTTTTTATATAGTCTTCAATGTTTCTTACATTGAGCCAGCGGTAATTATCGATATATGACGCTGCCGAAGCGCCGAATCCAATATACTCTTCGTGCATCCAGTATTTCAGATTGTGCCTGCATTCAAAACCCGGTTTTGCATAATTTGATATCTCGTACTGGATATAGCCGCAATCGTTTAAATACTTCATTGTATGGTCATACATTTCTCTTTCGATTTCATTATCGGCACTTTTCACTTTATTTTTTTTCAACATGGTATAAAGGGGTGTCCCTTCTTCGAAGATGAGGGAGTAAGCGGAAATGTGCTGTGTATCGAGGGAAACCGCTTTCTCAAGATTATATTTCCAGCTGTCCTGTGATTGTCCCGGGATAGCGAATATCAGGTCGAGATTGATGTTTGAAAAACCGGAATCCATCGCGTCGGTTATAGAATTCACTGCTTCAGTACTGTTATGAATACGTGTCAGGAATTTCAGCTCGGCATCTATGAATGATTGGACACCGAAACTGATCCTGTTTACGGGAAGTTTTTTGAACTCTTTCAGTTTTTTTCTGTCAAGTGTACCCGGGTTTGCTTCGATGGTTATTTCGGAATCATCGGAAATATTTAATGAGTGAAAAAGAACTTCGAATAGTGATGCAAGTTCATCATAAGAGAGCAGTGAGGGTGTTCCGCCGCCTATGAAGATCGTATCGAATTTTCTTTCACCCAGTAATGAAGAACGTTCCCTGATTTCTTTTGAAATGCTATCGAGATATTCTTCTTTCAGTGAATGGTTTGTGATGGAATAAAAATCACAGTAGATACATTTAGTATCGCAGAAAGGTATGTGTATGTATATGCCGGACACGAGATTAACCTATCTTAATAATTTTCCGATCCTGTCGATCCTTACAGATGCAACAAGATCCGGAAATTGTGACCAGGGTATATTGGAATCCCATGACCAGTAAGTGATAAGCGCTTTGCCGATGATGTTCTCGCGAGGTACAAATCCCCAGAAACGGCTGTCGAGACTGTTATCCCGGTTATCACCCATCATGAAATAATAATTGTGTTCAACGATGTATTGTGTTTGCGTTACTCCGTCTATTTTGATCGAGCCGTCCTTCAATAACTGGGGATTATGACCTTCACGCTTAATGAAGGTATCCCATTTTTCATAATCTCCTTTATTAAGAGTGATAACATCTCCTTTACGCGGTACGACCAGCGGACCGTAATTATCCTCGTTCCATCCGCTGCCTTTGGGGAATATGCTTGCATTGGGAGTTTCAGCGGGCATTAAATGTGAGGTGAATTTAGAGCCTGGCGGGTTTTGGAATAAAATTCCGTTAACACTTAGCGCTTTATTGATGATACGGATAGTATCGCCTGGTTGGCCGATCACCCGTTTCAGATACTGAACGAATACAGGATGGACTTCTTCTCTGTTACCCGGGAACTCGAAATTCACAACATCGCCTCTTTTGGGCTCGGAAATTGCCGGAAGGCGGAAGTAGGGCAGGCGTACATCTGTGAACGGAATCGTCCTGGGCGAACTGGGTCCGTATATGAACTGGTTAAAGAACATTTTATCACCAATCAGGATTGTATTTTCCATCGAGCTAGTTGGAGTGCTGTAGCCCTGTATGAAAAATGATTGCAGGAATAGCACAACTATCAAGCTGTAGAGAATTGACTTGAATGTGCTGATGAAAGAATTTTCGTTTGTTTTTTTTGCTTTACTTTCGATTCGGCTGCTGTTTTTATTCATCCGGTTAAATTCATATTTTATTAATTATAAAAAATCACTTTATCGTTCTTGCTATTCTGTTCCAGCGTATAGTTTTCACAAGGTCTGTAAATTTGGAGAAGGGAATATTTGAATCCCATGACCAGTAGATTATGAGGGCTTCACCGACAAGATTATCTTTAGGTACAAATCCCCAGAACCTGCTGTCGAGACTGTTATTCCGGTTATCGCCCATCATGAAATAATAATCACGCTGTACGGTATATTCGTAAGTCTCTTTGTCATCTATCATTATTTTATTATTTTCCGTAATCCTGGGAGTATGTTCTTCTTTTAATATAAACATCTTCCATGCATTAAAATTATCCGGGCTCAGATTAATTACATCACCTTCTTTAGGTACTCTTAAAGGACCGTAATTATCTTGGTTCCATCCGCTTCCTGGGGGAAAAATTCTTTGCTCAACGATGCCCACTTTGTTGATTCTTGTGTCAAACTTTGATAAAGGTGGATTTGGAAAAACCTGCCGGTTCACATATAATACTTGATTTATTATCTGTACTGTATCGCCGGGCTCACCTATACACCTTTTTATATACATTGTAACTTCTTTTGACTCTAATTCGTCCCTGTTCCCCGGAAAATCAAACACTACCACATCACCCTTATGCGGTTCCTTTAATGCAGGAAATCTGAAATAAGGTATGCGTAAATCAGTAAACGGTAAATTTCTCGGGGTGGTGGCGCCGTAGACAAATTTGTTTACAAGGAGGAAGTCACCGATAAGCAAAGTTTCTTCCATCGAGCCAGTCGGGATCCTGTAAGCCTCTATAAAAAAAATTTTAAGGAAGATTGCTGCGATTACAGCATACAGCAGGGCGTCAAATAATTCTTTTGATTTAGATTTCTTTCTTTTATTCGCCTTGCTTACTGCTTCTTTTTTCATATTGGAGCAATCTATTTTATATTTTGTATATTATGTTTCGGATAATTACCCGAATATTTCTTAATCTTCTATAGTTAAAATAGCCAGGAAAGCTTCCTGAGGGATCTGCACCGCACCGACCTGTTTCATCCTTTTCTTGCCTTCTTTTTGTTTTTCGAGGAGTTTCCTTTTTCTTGTGATATCGCCTCCGTAGCATTTCGCGAGAACATTTTTTCTAAGAGGTTTTACGGTTTCCCGGGAAATTATTTTAGAACCGATAGCCGCTTGTATTACAACCTCGAACATCTGCTTAGGTATCAATTTCCGCAATTTTGAGCATAATTTTCTGCCGTATTCGAAGGATTTTGACCTGTGAACAATGGAAGACAACGCATCGACCGACTCACCGTTCAGCAGAATATCGAGTTTGACCAGGTCAGATTCCCTGTAATCCTTGAATTCATAATCCAGTGAGGCATAGCCCCGTGAAATAGATTTCATTTTATCGTGAAAATCAAATATTATCTCAGAAAGCGGAAACTCGAACTGCAAGTCGACCTTTTTGGTGTCCAGGTAATTTGTTGACGTAAAAATGCCCCTGCGGTCATTAGCAAGTTTCATTACATTTCCCATAAACTCCGAAGGGGTGATTATCTGTGCATTTATGTACGGTTCTTCAATATGTTCTATATCACCGTCAGGAGGCATCTGGGAGGGATTATCGACCCATATGGTTTCATGCAGTGTGGTGATGACCTTATATTCCACGTTAGGAACCGTAGTTACGATTGTCTGGTCATATTCTCTTTCAAGCCTTTCCTGCGTTATCTCCATGTGAAGCAAGCCGAGGAAACCGCATCTGAATCCGAATCCCAATGCCGTTGATGTTTCAGGTTCATAGATCAATGAAGCATCATTGGTTTTGAGCTTAATCAAAGCATCTCTTAAGTTCTCAAACTCTTCGCTGACCGTAGGGTATATTCCAGAATATACCATAGGTTTAACTTTTTTATAACCGTGCAGCGGTTCTGCAGCAGGGCTAGCCGTGTTAATTATCGTATCCCCGACGAGGAGATCTGTGACAGTCTTTATTCCTGTGATCATATATCCTACATCACCCGATGAAAGGATAGGTTCCTTCTTTCGGTTCATCTTTAATATTCCGACCTCTTCCGCATCTGCATTTATTCCCGTTGCAAAAAAACGAACCTTGTCACCTTCTTTAAGCTTGCCTTCGAATATCCTGATGTAAACAATTATTCCCCTGTAACTGTCAAAAGTGGAATCGAACACGAGGGCTCTCAGGGGGAGTTCATCGTTCACTTTCGGCGGCGGGATCCTGTGTACGATCGCTTCCAGAATTTCGGATGTGCCGATGTCCTGTTTGGCGCTTGTGAGGAAGATATCTTTTTCACTGCATCCAATGAGGTCGGTTATCTGTTTCTTCACGCTCTCTATATCGGCACTCGGAAGATCGATCTTATTTATTACCGGTATAATAGTGAGGTTGGCATCGATTGCAAGATACAAATTACTTACGGTTTGAGCTTCGATGCCCTGCGATGCATCGACAACAAGCAATGCTCCTTCGCATGCGGCAAGGGAGCGGGACACTTCGTAAGAGAAATCTACATGACCGGGTGTGTCTATGAGGTTCAGTATATAATCATTTCCGTCAAATGCTTTATAATTGAGCTGGATAGCATGAAGCTTTATGGTGATACCGCGTTCCTGTTCAAGCTCCATGTCATCAAGGACCTGCTTGATCATTTCGCGCTTTGGGATAGTGTTTGTGGCTTCTAACAGACGGTCGGCAATTGTGGATTTACCATGGTCAATATGTGCTATGATGCAAAAATTTCTTATAGTAGATTTCATATCCAGCAAATATGGTGACAGGATAATAAAATAAGTAGTGAAAAAGCCGTAGGGCTTTTTTCACTACTTATAAACGTAAAAAATTGAACTAGAACTTTTTATGCAGAGGGAGCTTTCTCGGATTTTCTCTGCACCCTTATCGACTGTATCTCATTTCTGGCTTCCTGAGCCTTCTTGCGGAGCTCGTTCAACGACTTTCTTAGTCTTGTCCCCGCCGAATTTTGTCCTTTCGTATAAAACTTTTCGCAATCCTTTGCCATCGCTTCTAACATGTTTTTTAATTCATTAATTTTTTCCATTAAATTATCTCCGTTTTAATTATTAAAAAATGAATTATAGATAATAAATTATTTCACGAGAGATGTAGTGACACCGGATGAAGTAATGTAGGATATATCCAGGATCGTTTTAATCCCCCATAAACAGAAAGCTAATCCGAAAATTAAAAGAACACTGACTATAGTGATAAACTGCCAGGGTTTTAAATAATAATCTCTAAAAATTCCCGTATACAATTCAATCCATGATACATTGTAATAACCACGAAGGTCAGATCCGGAACCCTGTACCAGGAGCATTGCATCTGAACATAACTGCTTTGTAAGAATGTCCCGATTGAAGGTTGTAATGCATCAGTATATAATGTCCTAAACAACAATTATAAGAAATATCCGTTAACTACCGAAAACTTTTATAATTGCCTACATTATCTGGTACCTTTTCCCGGTCAACCAGGATAATTCTGACCCCCATTTAAGCGTGAAACAGTATAAAAGCTAGCAAAAGCCACTCAAATATCTGCATTAACGGGGTGGAAAAAGTTAGCATCTCACAATTAAAAGCAACTTTTCCTTAGATAATAGGCTTATGAATATATATGAACAAAGAAGTATCCGATCAGCACAATTCCCGTTACGCGGTGCAGGTTTCACGCCCAGCTTCCGGGTTCTTTTTTGTAGTTTAGATTAGTTTTTATCCAATATTTCTGATCGAACTTTCTATATTCAGCCATTTTATATATAAGAACTTATACCAAACTACGCAATTTTGTTAAAAAATGCAATAACTTGAAAAAATATTTTAAAAAATTTTAAATTTTGCTATTTTTCTGATTGTTAAGATTAATGTAGAAAAAAGCTTAAAATTTATTATAAATTAAACAGTTAAATAATAAAGAGATACAAAAGTACTATTTGACAAGGACCATTTTTTTGCTTTGCATAAAATTCCCGGCTGTCATTGTATAAAAATATATACCGCTTGCAAGATTAGTTCCATCAAAATTTACATCATAATAACCAGCTTTTTTATAATCATTAACCAGGATGGCAGCTTCTTTTCCGAGTATATCATATATTTTAATAACAACTTTTGAATTTATCGGAAGTTGGTATTTTATGGTAGTTGTTGGATTAAAAGGATCGGGATAATTTTGTTGTAATTCATATACTTTCGGAATTTGCTGAGTTTTCTTTGAAATACCTATAATATCTGAATATTTAGCTAATAGAATATCATAATCAGTTCCATTTTCGAAGGTTGAACTTCCAACGTAAATATTCCCGATATTATCTAGTGCGATCAAGCATGTACAATAATTTGTATCCGAGTTTGTACTGTATTGTGCAATCCATTGCTGGATCCCTGAATAATTATATTTTAATATTCCCAGATTATACGATATCGTGGATTTTGTGCATCCTCCTACAAATGAGTTACCTGATCTATCTACTTTTATGTTCATACCTATATCAGTATTATTTGAAGAGCCATTATATCTTTGAACCCATGTACTATTGCCTGATGAATCATATTTAATAGTTGCATAATCATAATTTGTCCCGCTTCCATAACTGACTCCCGTGACATAAATGAAGCCCAATGAATCAACATAAATTGATCTAGCCTCATCATAATAATTTCCGGGTCCGTTGTAAAGTTGAGCCCATTGCTGTACACCCGAGGAATTATATTTTAGAGTTATAAAATCTTCCGAACCAAGGTTTGAGCTTTGCCTGCTGTATCCTGTTACATAAACA
>JBEKSX010000101.1:0-10647 GCA_049516635.1 Ignavibacteria bacterium
TTACCTTAACGCCGAGTCCCCTATTTCAAAATCACATGATAAATAGATATTAATGGATCGGGAGACTCGGCTGAGACACGAATGCAATATTAGGGCAAATTTCACGTTATAGCAGTAATTTCATTAAACAAAATTTTTGCGTAAATTTCTTAATTGAAAGGTTTCAGGATGGCCGGGTCAGTAAGACCCGACTCCACATAAAATTTCTTAATTAATAAATTATTTTATTCATTTTTGCCGAAGACCGAAATAATCGAATCCTGCAGTATCCGTGACACAGCGTTTGTTGTCATTGATGTGGAAACCACCGGTTTGAGCCACATCAGAGACCGCATGACGGAGATCGCCCTGCTCAAAGTGGTGAATGGTGAGATCGTTTCCGAATTTACTTCGCTCATTAATCCGGAACAGTTCATCCCTCCGTATATCACTGAGCTCACAGGAATAACAAATGATATGGTCTACGATAAGCCAAAATTTTCGGAGCTTATGCCTGAGGTCAGGAAATTTATTTTCGGAGATCAAGGCGATATAATTCTCGGCGGGCACAATGTCAGCTTCGATTATAATTTCTTAAATTCATCATTCCTGCGGAGCAGCGGTGATAGGCTGAATACTAGGACTCTCTGCACGTGCCGGCTCGCACGACGCCTGAACCAGTCCCTGCGCTCCAAGTCACTCGCTTCTCTCTCAAGATACCACGGAATTCACATCAGGAGACAGCATAGAGCTATGGACGATGCCAAAGCCACTGCCCAGATAATGATAGATTACATCGATAAGCTTGTAAATGAATACGGTGTCGAGACTCTTGACGAGCTTCTCAGCTTCCAGTACAAAAAGATATATGAACCGTCGAAGATACCCGCTAATATAAAACGGATCAAAAATATACTGAGAGATATTCCTCATAAATCGGGCGTATACTTTATGAAGAATAAGAATGATAAGCTCTTATACGTCGGAAAGGCAAAGAACCTTCACAGCCGTTTGAACTCATATTTCTATCATAACATCTCGCACACCAGTAAGATCAAGAAACTGATAAGGCAGGTTCACACGGTAGAGTACGAAGAGACCGCTTCAGAACTCTCAGCTCTCATACTAGAAAGCCGGCTCATCAAAAAGCATAAGCCCGATTTCAACTCGGCGATACGGAGGTACAGAAGATTTCCCTTTATTAAAATAGATGTTCAGCATGAATATCCTAAAATATCCAAAACATACGAGGTGGCGCTTGATGGCGCTAAGTATTACGGGCCGTTCAAAAGCTCCTTCACCGTCGAAATGCTGATCGAGAGAATAAACAGAACATATAAATTGAGAAAATGCAGAGATATAAAATTGAAACCCACAACCGATTTTTCTCCCTGCATGTATTACCAGATAAAACAGTGCGATGCTCCCTGCAATTTTACACAATCCGAACCGGAATATAAGCATGAGGTTCACCGCGTCAGAAAATTCCTAGAAGCGGAAACCGGTGTAGATACTGTAAAATCACTTGAAACGCAAATGTATAAATTATCGGACGAAATGAACTATGAAGATGCCTCATTACTAAGGGACCGCATTCTGGACCTGAAGAAAGTGATCCTGAACATGGAGCTTACATCATCAGAAGTTAACCTGAAAAATTTCATCGTAAAGTGCAGGGATGGCTGTCCCGATAAGACGCATGAAGTATTTTTTGTGGCGAACGGCAGGTTGTTCAAGAACCTGTTTCTTGACCTCTCCGACGGGCAGTGCAATTATGAGGAGGATTACCTTATTGACCTGATCGATAGCATCTATTTCAGCGGAAGTTTGTTCGGTTCTGTAATGTACAGCGATAACGGGAAGTTCTCACGCGAAGAACTAGACCGCATGAAAATCATTTCCAACTGGATCTATCTAAATAATTCCTCTTCCACATTTATGAAAGTTGGAGAAAATACTAAGATAGAAAATATTCTTTCTTTTATTTATAAGTAATCGATTCCCGGCTTAACAGGTAATATTATTACTTTGGGTATCTGCCGAAGATCTTTGAAATAAACCTGTGAAATCCGTGGAATGATCCGATAGGTTCTGCAAACATAAAGATACATTCTTTATAAACCGCATCGATACCGTTTTCTTTGCAGAATCGGAGCGCTTCTTTGGATTCAGCCCTTTGCTGTAGATTACATGATAGAATATGAAAAATTTTGTACACAATTACTTAGAACAAATTGATTAAGTATTATCAATATTAATTTTCAATTGAAAAAGAATACTATTAATACTATTTTAATTGCAAAATTAATAAAGGAATAAATATGGCAGATTTAAATTCAAAACTGGATCAGGTAAAATCAGGCGAATCTTTTCTCGAAAAAGTAAAAAGGGTCATTCCCGGTTATGACGGCTATGTCAACAGGGATAATGCCAGAGAACTTGACCTGCAGCTCAGGAATACACTCGCATCGAACCTGGATTCTAATAAAACGAAAATTAAAAACACGATACTGAACCTCTCGAAAAACGGAAAGCTTTTCGATACCGAAGGCATCGATAAGCTGGATAAAAAATTGGAGAACGCTATTGCAAAGTTCAGGTCAGCAGCACGCGGATATTCCGGAGCATTTGATGTTAAAAAGATCAAAGAAAATGAGCTCAACCAGATATACCAGTATGATGCCGGTATGCTGGATTCAGTAAATGCTATTAGAGCGGTTTGTACAGACTTAGAGAACAATTCGAGAGCGAACACAGATATCAAGCAGGCACAGGATAAATTGAGTGATCTCCTTGATAATATCTTCCAGCTCTTTACCGGGCGTGAAAATATACTCAGGACCTTGTGACCCGGGACACGGTAATTTTTAATTAATTTAATATGAAAAAGAAAATCTTTTCTATATCTCTTTTGCTTTGTTTATTAACACATACCCCTATCATAAGAGCGCAATCAATTATCAGTATACAGATATTGGGAGGAATCTCTTTCCCAGCCGGGAATTTCGGACAGCAGGTACCTTTAACGGATACTGTTCGAGCAATTTGGCCTTACCAGATGAAAATGGCTTACAGTATCGGTGCAAGGGGGATTCTTGCATTAAAAAAAAATCACAAGCTGAATCTGACCTTAGGATTGAATTACAGCGCGTTCAGCAATAAACAGGAAGTGATAAATATTTATGCGACTTCCAGCGGAGGAACCGCATGGCAGGACAGAGCAGGCGAGGGGGGAACAGCTACCATCACATTCCATCCAAAAGTTAATATCATCACGCTGTCTGCAGGTTTAGATTATAAGTTCAAACCGAAAGCAAAGCTTGATCCTTTTGCTGATATAGAGTTAACTGTAAATTATTTTACCGGGAATTTTTCCTTCGACCAAATATCGAATGGGATATATTCCACTGCCGATCTTTCCTCAACTACTCGAGTAGGATTCCAGCTTACAGGAGGTTTACAATATAATGTAAACGACAACTTTGGACTGATAGGAGGATTACGTGTGAACTTCACTAATCTGTTAGGTAAAACCTCAGCTTCACAGGATATTCATACACAAAACATCGAACTCAGCGATAAAGGAATAACAGCGAGCGGAAGTACTAGTTCTGCATTGAATATCGCTTACGTTGGTTTATTTTTAGGAGTAAATCTATACTTAAATTCTCCAGAAAATCCCCCTGGAAAATAGATGGATGTATTGTGTTCATTACCCGGTATGAAGGAGGATACAATTAGACTAATCTCTTGTCTTATTTGTATCATCTTAATTCATTTAAGGATTCACTCACAGTTTCCTAAATGGAAACAAAAGTTGTCTTTTTTATAAAGATTTTTAACCGTATGAAGTTCAACCGCAATCAAAACCGCTTTTTTCACCTAAAATTGCCTATTTTGCTAAGTTCTCCTTTCAAACAGTTTTAGGCATAAGACTTGTACTTTATATAATTGTACTATTTAAGCAAAGAAATTAGCCAATGGAAGATAATTTAAGAAAAACAGTATATTGCGGTTGCTTAAGAAAAGAAACAAATGTTGACTATCACATTTCCTATGTAAATGGGTATAAAAATGGTTTGACAAAAAGAACAATAAATCACTATACATGCGAATCCAGGCCATTGTGCCAGGAAATGTTCGTTCTTAATAATTGTGCTTCCTTTAAGGAATTAAAAAAAACTGAAGCGGAGATAAAGCTGGGATAATTGCGGTCCGGTACCGCGGATGTTTTATCCTCATATAAAGGGGTGTCCCTTATAAAATAAGGGAAAGAGGTTAGAGCATCTGCGGTCATTTCCGCTCTTCTAAATATTCAAGATAACATAAAAAGTAGTTCATTTCTCTCTCCTTTCACTTATAGACCGCGGCGAAATCCGCGGTTTTTTTTATATTTGAAATCTTAAAATATTCATCATTTCAGAAGCCGGGTTTCTTCCTCTCCTTTACTGCTTTTAGCAACTCTAAAAATTCTTTTTGTATGGTTTGACTATGATCCTCAGAATACCATAGCTGTATCTTCTTAATAACCACTGAATAGGGTTCAACCGGATTCTTTTTATGTGCCGTCATTATCAGTTGCGCTGGCACAGGTCTTGGTCCCCATTTACCTATTACATTCAGCGTTGAACTATCGAGCAAAATACAAATCGGTATCGCTTTTCCCCTGTTAGTGAGAAATCTTTCCATCAAATCCGGGTTCTCGTCACGAAGAACTACCTTCATTTCAATATTACTGCTGAGTCGTGAGATTAGGTGGATCACCGGTAGATTTTGTGCTACATCGCCGCACCATGCTTCGGCTATGACAAGAAAGACGATAGGTCTGTGAAACTTGCCCAGATAATTTATTAATTCTCTACTAATCACGGTTGATTTCTCAATCCTTTGCATGCGATCCATATTGAGCTTTGTGTAGTTCACCAAATTCTCGGATTGATTTTCACCGGTAGTTTTATTTTCAGAGAGAAGATTTATTATCAGCTGTTTATAACTTTCATAGCTGTATGCTGCATTTATCAGATCTTTAGATAATAACGTATTCATCGATTTCCCTTTTCCACAATATATGCATTTGAACATTTATATATTTTAACGTATAATATAAGATAATGATTTCATTGATCAAACATTTATTATATATGGAACTATATTCTATAATCCTGTATTAGTTCTAATACATAACAATATAAGAAAGGAGAATTTATGAAGATAGGAGTATTAGGAACCGGAATTGTCGGGCAAACTCTTGCCGGCGGATTCATAAGCCTTGGGCATAAAGTAATGATGGGGACCCGTGACGCAAAAGCTGATAAAGTAAAGGCATGGGTCGATAAAAACGGAAAGAACGCTTCATCAGGAACTTTCGAAGAAGCAGCAAAATTTTCCGAGTTGGGTGTGTTATCCACTTTATGGACTGGAACTGAAAATGCGATTAAGCTGGCAGGGCCGAAAAATCTATCCGGAAAAGTCGTGATCGACACAACCAACCCTCTGCTGTTTGGAAAAGAAGGTGAACCTCCTAAATTAGCTCTCGGGCACAACGATTCTGGAGGTGAGCAGGTTCAACGCTGGCTGCCTGATGCGAAGGTGGTGAAGGCATTTAACATGGTAGGTAATGCTCACATGGTACATCCGCAATTTCCGGGAGGACCGCCTGACATGTTTATTTGCGGTAATGATAAAACTGCAAAAGAAAAGGTTATAGATATTCTTAAAGCTTTCGGATGGATTGTAACTGATATAGGCGGAATTGAGGGGGCGAGAGAATTAGAACCGATGTGCATTCTATGGGTCAAATATGCAATGCTTCATAAAGGATGGAATCACGCCTTCAAAATGCTGAATAAATAGAGCAGCATAAAAAAAAGTTTCGGTTGAAACTAAAGTATTCGCAGAAAAAAAGGTACTCGATAATAAACCCATTTAGAACCGAATTATCATTTCTTGCACAGGATAAATATCTGAAGGATATCAAAAAAAGTCCGGTATGTTCTTGCTCCGCAAATAAGTTTTAGAATCAAGATCATAGACAATGAACCTCAGACAGAATGGCAGATAATTTCATAAAATAATGATATAACCGCTGTTTACGACACATATAGTTACCATTTATTAATACCTATTTCAAGTAACTCAATACGCTAACCGAATTGTAGGATACCACTTACAGAAAAATAAGATGATACTGACAGTAAAATCAATTTTTTACCTATTCCGATTTTGATTCACTTTTATTAATATAGTATCGATGTTGAAGGTTAAATACCTTCAAATCAGTGAAAGGGAAGTATTATGGAAGATATAAAAATATTCATTTCAGTCCTCTTTCTATTATTAATTAACA
This sequence comes from Ignavibacteria bacterium, assembly GCA_049516635.1. Lineage (GTDB taxonomy): Bacteria > Bacteroidota > Ignavibacteria > Tepidaquicellales > OLB5 > JBEKSX01. The sequence goes on from JBEKSX010000101.1 coordinate 6,326, forward strand.
TTCTACTCTTCGCTATAATTCTATAATATTATAACTTATTTTGGACAAATTGATGAGAAAAAATAGATTTTCTATTATTATTAAAATAGTGTTTATTCTTTTGATAATATTTTTATATCAGTCGTGTGATGATGTAGTCAACGCCCCTCAGGATTATATTAGCGGAACCGTTAATTTCATTGACACAAATCTTACATATACTAACGGTTATTATGCCATTACAGTATTTCCCGACTCGACTAATCCTTATCACCAGTCACCGATAGCGATAGATTCATTAACGATTATCAGAACCGGAAATTCGGTATCTGCTAATTATAGGGTCAATGGTCTGGCTTCGGGCAGTTATTATATCGGAAGCACCTGGATCAGAAATTCTGATAAAAGTATAAGAGCAATACTCGGAGTGTACGGCTGTGATACCGCAAAAAACTGCACAGGCACATTAGTATCTATTCCAAATTACCAGGGGTCGAACAGCTGTAATCTTTTAAGCTGGACTGACACTCTAAAAAATATGCATTGAGTTTCTGCATTCTAGATTGCCCAAAATAGAATGAAAATTAAAAGCTCATCCGTTTGCTAGTGAGCTTATTCAAGGTCGAAAAATACTGATATTACAAGATGGCCTCCGACCTGGAAGAACCCGGTACAGTCCGGGTTTTTTCGTTAATACAAACCAGCGCACTTCGATTTCTCAGCTTTTCTATATACGTTGTCACTATAAAAAAACCTGTCAGACCATCGACCTGACAGGTTAATAAAAAGATCATTTATCTCTTATTTCACTAATGTCATTTTCTTCACATCTTTGAAATCACCGGCTTCGATCCTGTAGAAATATACTCCACTAGAGAGTTCGGAAGCATTAAACCCTATAGTATATGAACCTGCAGTCTTAAATTCGTTAACCAGAACAGCAACGTCGCGTCCTAATACATCGAAAACCGTAAGCCTTACATTCCCTGCTTTTGGAATGCTGTAAGAAATCGAAGTGGTCGGATTAAAAGGGTTTGGATAGTTTTGTTCAAGCAAATAAACTGCCGGTGTGGTATTTTTCACAGGTTGAATGCCCACAAAATTCACAATGTTTACACCGAAATTAATTATTTGTCCATCCTGCCCGGCATAATTAATAGGACAGCCGGTACCCGGTGTACCATAATTTCTTGTAGCGGGTGTGCCAGAAGATTGGCGGACATACATGCTGCTGCTGGAAGCTGAACATTGCTGAACATCAATGATCAATGCTTTGGATGTATCAAAAGCAAAAAGGGTGTCTAGAGGGATCATCATCCATCCGCTGTTAGTGGAGGAAAGAGTTACCGTGGATCTGTAATAAACGTATTTCATATTTGCAGTATACCATGAGGCCGGCAGAGTAGTTATTACAGCCTGGCCTAGACTGATGGTCAATTTATTAAAAGTTGTTGTTGCGGTACTTCCCATCCAGAAATAGATGGCATTGATCAACCCGGGATGAGCCAGACTGGGTTGATTAAGCGTTCCTGTACGGATAAGCCAATTAACTCTTTGTCCGCCGCTCTGCCCGAACGGGAAAGTATTGATGCCTGTTCCGTTATTATAATTATAATACGGTGGTGTTGCCGGGGGTGGAGGAGTAATATCCACTCCACAATTAAGTACATTAACACCGTTTCCATAAAAAGTAAACGGACATCCGCCAACACTCCAGCTTCTCCTATTACCTGATAGATTTGTATGTGCAAGACTGTAAGTACTGGTGGCTCCGGATGCTGCGCATTGTTCCATTTGTATAACAAGGCTCTTGGTGGAATCATAAGGAAAAGGATGATCTAATGTAAACTGAAGCCATGTATCGGCTGCTGCCTGCAATGTTACACTGGCTCTCGTAAATACGGTATCCATTGTCCCGGTATAAAATGTACCTGTCGGTAACGATGTGAGCGTAGTCTGGCCGAATATAAGATTGAAAGTTGTGTAAGTAGTAGAAGTCAATGGATATCCGGTTGCTATCCTGCAATAGAAGTTTGTTATATAACCGGATCGTGCACCTGAAGGCGTGTTAAATTCCCCGGGTGCAACAAGCCATTGGCACATCTTGCCTGCCGCTTGATTAAGCGGGAAAGAGTTAGCGCCTCCGCCGGTAGCATAATTATAATACTGGGGAGTTTGTGCTAACGGGTTTGCAACAAGTACAAACAGCAAGACCAAAAATGCTGAAGCATTTTTGAAATTGAGATTGAAATTTGTTTTCATGGTTAAAAAACTTAAGTTTTGAGAATAATGAGTTAGTTAAAAACGTATCATCAATATTACTCAAAGAACTTTGGTGTGAAAGATAACCAGAATGGAAAATCGAATTCTTTCCCCCTCCTCATAGTTATATTATAATAGTAAATCGAGAAAATCAAGTGTCTTTACAGGTACTAACCTAAGTCCCAAATATTGCTTAATGCTCTTTAGATAGCTATACAGGCTCCTTTCTAATATGGCATATATAGCATAAAAAAACCTGTCAGGTTATTGGCCTGACAGGTTAATAAAAAGATCGAAATCTCTTATTTCACTAATGTCATTTTCTTCACATCTTTAAAATCACCAGCTTCGATCCTGTATAAATAGACTCCGCTGGCAAGATTAAGAGCATTGAAATTAACGTCATAGGTACCTGCGTTCTTGAATTCATTGACCAGAATTTTTACTTCCCTGCCCAGCATGTCGAATACTCTTAATTTAACATTCCCGGCTTTCGGAATCGAGAATGAGATCTTAGTAGTCGGGTTGAACGGGTTGGGATAATTCTGTGCAAGGTTGTATCCGTTCGGTATGTTACTTGTGATCTGGTGGATACCTGTCATGACCGGTAATTCTTTGTTCCATGTTCCCTGAATTTCGGCAGCGGTCAAAGCCCTGCTGTAAAGTCTGAACTCATCCATCAAACCTCCTGTATTTAATGAATACGCTCCGCCGGTGTATCCTGCTACCCTGAATCCCGTTCCTGTCGGCATGCTTATTACCCTCGGATTAGTGCTAACAAAAGCACCATCCATATATATTAAAACGTTTGCGGAGCCGTCATATACAAAATGGAACACGTGGCTGCCCGGCATCGGACATGCTATTATAATATCGGTTAATGGACCTCTTAATAGCATGTTATTAGGATAAGCTGCTCCGGCATAGAAACAGCGGAAAGTCGTTGAGCCCGCGTCTCCAAATAAGTATACCGGGTTACCCGACACAACTTCTACAAGATTGCTCACCCAGAAGCTGATTGTCCATGGAGAAGAACCTAAAGCGCAGTTCCAGCCTACGTTCACCCCGTTGGTTCCCGAAGCACCAGTCCCGACTATACATGTATCGAACTCGCCTCCTGAAGTAAGGTTGACACCCGTGAACGGAGCCGGATTTGTTCCAACCGGAGCACTTGCAAAGTTCGGTGTTACACCGACACCGTTGTTATGGAACCTGTAGTAAATCAATTCAGGTACACTCCATAATACCGGTGGTGTTATATCCACTCCGAAATTCATCAGCTGACCATCCTGACCGACATAGTTAATAGGACAGCCGGTACCAGGTGTGCCGTAATTTCTTAACATTCCCGAACCGGTGGATTGACGGACATATATGGTGCCGGGGGCAGCTAAACATTGCTGAACATCTATGATCAAAGCTTTGGCAGTATCATAAGCGAAAGGATGACCCAATGTAATACTCATCCACCCGGAGTTAGTGGATGAGAGAGTTGCTGTTGCCCTGAAATAAACCGTATCCATCGTCCCTGCATACCAACCGGACGGCAGATTTGTGATTGCTGCCTGACCTAATTTAATACACAGGTTGGTAAAAGTTGCTGTAGCCGTACTTCCCATATAGAAATACAATGTAGTAATATTACCCGGAGGAGCCGGGGTCGGAGTAAGCATTGTATGGGGAAGTATAAGCCAGTGAACCCGTTGACCTCCTGCTTGACCCCATGGGTAAGTATTAATACTTGCCCCTGCATTAGTGTTGTAATACTGGGGTGTTTGAGCAAAGACATTAACTATACTTACGATCAACAAAAAAGTGAGGAGAGTAATTAATTTTTTCATAATGTTAATAAATTAAGTTTTGAAAAATGATTTTAAGAAATGTTTTCTGATTGGTCTTTTTTTTAGGGATAATAATAATCCCTTCCTCAACAGAATATGAAATAATAATTTGCGATTTAGATCGCTCTTATAAATCATTTCGAAATTCCCCACCTCAAGGATATAGTAAAAGTATACTATAACAAAACGTATTTACAATGGGAATTTATTATTTTGAAAGTAATAAGTCAACCCCTATTT
>JBEKSX010000102.1:0-14243 GCA_049516635.1 Ignavibacteria bacterium
GTCATCATCAATTTGAGGATCGTTCATATAACCATCATATATATAATCCGAAGGCGGTAAAGGAGCCCACGATACATAATCATCGTTTTGCCTCCAATTTACCCATGCGGGAGCCCATACCCTTCCTGGTATCCACAACCAGCCGCCAGTCGGAGAATGCGCCCACCTGCCGTAGTGGTGAACTGTTTCTTCCCAGGGTGATGGAGCTCTAAAGTACCAGCCTTGATCGGTATTAACCCATTGCCCGTTTCTGTAAGGCCTATATTCCGGAGTTTCACCCACAGACAGGTTTACAGACAGATCCGGTGATGGCTGCCAAGCGAAAATCATTCCCATTCCTGCATCGGTTGATGCATTAGCATCTTTAATTCCAAGCAGATTCGCAAGTGTTAATCTGCTGCTGCTTGAACTTTTAGATGATGCAGTTTTAGGTTTCATACCAATATCCTCAGGTTTTACCTGTATCCATTCGCCGTGAGGAGCAAGCTGATCGTAAAATTCTTTGTAATCGACCGTAGTAAGGTCTTCATCAGATTCCGCAAAGTCCTTTGGGTCAATCGCAGAGGCTTCCAAATTTTTGTCCTGTTGTTTTACCTGGTCTTGGGTCAAATTCCCATTTGCTGTCTTTGAACAGGAGGAAAGTGCGAACAACGAAGCGAACAGTATTAATAGTCCCATTGTTCTTAAAATTAATTTCGTTTTCATAACGATAGTTCTTTCTTTTTATTTAAAATCATATTAGTTATTTAACTTATTGTAAAGCTATATAGATATACCTGGTAAGTCAATTACCTAAAGAGATGAAGAAGGAACTACATCTCTCGGATGAGTGGTTGCCAGTCGTTTTGGAGGAATAATGCGGTTTCGTTCGATTTTGCAGCTTTTATGCTAAATGAACGTGATTGGGTTGACTCAAAGATTCGATACAGTAGTTTCTTAAGTTCAAAATAGTATTAAACTCTGGCAGGCTAATTATCTGTCAGAGTTTATACAGATTCTTAGATATTCTTTCGACATGCACCGCTATTAATTCAAAATCTACAAAATATAAAAGGCAGAGATAGCAGCTTTTGCAAAGAGAAAAACACCAAGCATTAACAATATTACCCCGGCAATTATATTAAGTTTGTTCACAGTTGCCTGATTAATTCGCTTTTTGTTTCCAGTTATTAGCTTTAACAATGTATAAAACCACGCCAGTGTACCTGTAAAGGCTCCGATTGAAAATAACAACCCGCCTAAAAAAGAGGAATTTAGAAAATTATATCCTTTAAGATATCCAACAAACGCAATCCATGAAGCAGGCAGAGTCAGAGAAGACATACATAACAGCACTCCCATAAAAAATAAACCAAATGAATTTGTCCTGTTAATTTCTGTAACTTTGAGATGCTTTGCTATGTTTTTTGCTTTATCACTCAACATACTTACCCTGACAAAAGCTGTATTAAACTTTACAGATTCTTCTTCTTCAAGCCTGCTATAAGTAATCTTTGATCTCAAAATCTTCAGACCATATATAAAAACAATAACACATCCTGAAAAAGTCAGCACAATTTCTATTGTATAAGCATTTTTAGCATAAAAATCTGATGCAGCTGCAGGAAAAAATGAAACAATCAAAGTGATTCCACCGAAAGCTATAAGACAATAGAAGAAATCCATGAATGCAGCACCTAATGCAATTGCTTTACCCCCTCTTATTTCATTTTTAAAACCTTTAGAAATAATTGCAAAAGCAATTGGTCCTATCGGAGGAACTGAAACAATAAACCCGGTTAATATTCCTGCTATAAGATTAATTATCATATTTATTAGATTTTGTCAGATATTATAAGTTCATTACCCAATAAAACTATTGTGACTTATTACGGTCAAGTTTTTTGATAATTTCTTCAAACAATGTAAATTGTTTTGATTGCGTATCGAAAAGTGTCTTGATCTGCTCTTCAAGCAATAAATTCATCTTTTGATGCAAACTTCGGATCTCCATTTCCGATTTGAGATTTATCATGTAATCATTTTCATCTCTCATCCTGTCTTTTTCTGCATGCCTGTTCTGGCTCATGAGAATCACCGGTGCCTGCAAAGCAGCTATCAAAGAGAGAATCAGGTTCATCAATATGAAGGGATAAGGATCGAACGGTACTCTAATTAGTGCAATGATATTAATAACTACCCATCCGGTAAAGAAAATTACAAACAAAATAATGAATTTCCAGCTTCCTCCAAAACGGGCAACTTTATCCGAGACTTTTTGACCCGGACTAAGTATATCCTTGGGAGGATGAAGGAGATTTTTGATTATAAGATCTTCCTCATTAATTGTATCCTTAACTATCTAATGAAGTTTGACCAGATGCTCATTCTGGTCAGTTGATAGTTTTTCTATTTCTTTGTTTGCCATTGCTAATGTTATTTGATTAAAAAGATTAAGAATCCAGCCGGAGAAACTAGATTGGTTTCAGATTAAAAAAAGGGGCAGTGCAAATACTGCCCCTTTTGATAACCAGCATTAATTAATTGGGTAAACCATTTCTCTCATTATCTTTGAACGTTTTAAAATTGATCTTATCGTTCTATTTTTTTTCTTTCCCGTTATCCTTTTCATCAGGTTTGTTCCCATTATCATTGACTTTTTGATCGTTGCCGTTATCATTGACTTTTTGTTTATCTACGTTATCGTTGCCTTTTTGATTGCTCCCATTCTCATTGCCATTAGGTTGGGTCACTTTTTCATCAACTTTAGGTTGGGTCACTTTTTCGTCAACTTTAGGTTGATTCACTTTTTCGTCAACTTTAGGTTGATTCACTTTTTCGTCAACTTTAGGTTGGGTCACTTTTTCGTCAACTTTAGGTTGATTCCCCTTAGGGTTGCCATTGGGTTTGTTCACCTTAGGGTCAACATTAGGTTTGCTCACCTTATTGTTGCCATTAGGTTGATTCACCTTAGGATTAACGTTAGGTTTGCTCACCTTATTGTTGCCATTAGGCTGATTCACCTTAGGGTTGACATTAGGTTTGCTTACCTTATTGTTGCCATTAGGCTGATTCACCTTAGGGTTGACATTAGGTTTGCTTACCTTATTGTTGCCATTAGGCTGATTCACCTTACTATTGCTATTAGGCTGATTCACTTTACTATTGCTATTAGGCTGATTCACCTTATTGTTAACATTAGGTTTGTTGACACTAGGATTGTACATCTTATTGTTGACAGTAGGTTTGTACAACTTAGTGTTGTCATTCGATTGGTTCCCCTTAGTGTTGACATTAGGTTGGTTCCCCTTTGTGTTGCCATTAGGTTGGTTCAACTTATCATTACTGTTGGTTACTATTCTGACATCATTATAATTCTTAAAAGATTTCGGCTGGTTTACTGTAACTCCCGTATTTTGATTGTTATTATATCTTTTGAAATCGGGAGTATAAACATTAAATTGCTTGTCAGAATACCTGACATCATTAGAATTCCTAACGTGCTGAATGTTTACCATATCAATAGGCCTGCCATAAAAGTTTTGAATTACATTTACATCGGGACCTCTGTTTATTATTATATTATTGACAACAACTATTCCGACAGTATTATTCATTTGACTGGCATAAATCCTGTCCCCATTATCATAGTATGGATTATCATATCTGTATATATCTTGGTCACAAAAATGTCTTCTTTCAACTATTACATAGTAGTCATCATCAATTTGAGGATCGTTCATATAACCATCATATATATAATCCGAAGGCGGTAAAGGAGCCCACGATACATAATCATCGTTTTGCCTCCAATTTACCCATGCGGGAGCCCATGGTGGTGAATTGTTTCTTCCCATGGTGATGGAGCTCTAAAATACCAGCCTTCATCGGTATTAACCCATTGCCCATGTCTGTAAGGTCTATATTCATGATCGTCCCCTACTGACATGTTTACAGACATATCCGGTGATGGCTGCCAGACGAAAATCATTCCAAAATCCAAATCTGATGCATTAGCATCTTTGATGCCAAGCAGATTCGCAATTGTTAATCTGCTGCTGCTTGAACTATTGGATGTTACAACTTTAGGTTTCATACCAATTTCCTCAGGTTTTACCTGTATCCATTCGCCGTGAGGAGCAAGCTGATCGTAAAATTCTTTGTAATCGACCGTAGTAAGGTCTTCATCAGATTCTTTAAAGTCCTTTTGGTCAACTGTTGTAGCAGTCAAACTTGTGTCCTTTTGTCCTACCTGGTCTTTGGTCAAATTTCCATTTGACGTCTTTGAACAGGAGGAAAGTACGAACAAGGAAGCCATCAGTATGAATAGTCCCATTGTTCTTAAAATTAATTTCGTTTTCATAACGATAGTTCTTTCTTTTTATTTAAAATCATATTAGTTATTTATCTTGATGTAAAGCTACATAGATATACCAGGTAAGTCAATTACCTAAAGAGATGAAAAAGGAACTACATCTCTCGGATGAGTAACTGCCAATCGTTTTGGAGGAATAATGCGGTTTCTTTTGATTTTGCTGCTTTTATGCTAAATGAATAAGATTGGGTTGTCTGAAAGATTCGATCCTGTTGTTTCTTAAGTCACGAATAGTATTAAACTCTGGCAGGTTAATTATCTGTCAGAGTTTATACAAATTCTTAGTTACAAACTGTTGTAATTGAGAATATGAGCATATATTGTGCATATCTCTTGCATTAGTTCCTTTACTTCAACCGACATGCACAGCTATCGTTATTTAATGTATGATCGCTATTGCTAGAACAATAATGACAAGTACGAGAATAATGGTGATCAAGGTTCCTGTACCTAAACCTAATACATCTTCTGCATGTAACACTCTATAATCATATTTGTTTGTATGAGAATTGAAATCGAGTTTCTCAATGGCAAACATATCAAGTTTTCCGTCACCTTTAGTATCTGCAAAGAAGATTGGCATAGGCATTCCTATTTTTATTAATGAAGGGGTTTCATATTTATCATAATGTGAGTTTTCTAAAACAAAATATGGGTTCTCCAATGAACCGGTATTTCTATAGTACTCAACATTTCCTTTTTTAAACACGAGCATATCAAATATTCCATCACCATCAACATCTACAAAAGCTGCATTTTCAATATGCATATTGTTATTTACGTATGCATCTGCAATTTTTGAAATGTCCTCTTTAGTAAAAGTTTTTACAACTTTCTTAGTAGGGTTGGCAGGATTATCATCGTTTGCCCGGGCAACTGATGAGAATGCAAAAATTAACAGTAAAACTGAGTACAGAATTGACCTGGTAGTTTTCATGGTTTTATTAAGTTAAAGTTAATTAAATTCATATAGCAAAATTATAGAAAGACTTAAATTATGTCAATAATTCAAAAGAATGAATAAGGAACTACATCTTTTGGTTGAGAAACCTTTAATCGTTTAGAGGAATAATGCATTTTATTTTCTTGTGACTGTCTTATTTTCTAAAACTATACATATCCCCTCAGGATTCTCTGCGGGAGACTCCGGAGGAATATGAAATTTCCTTATCAATATTTAATATTTCTCAAAAGTTTATTTATAACGATGCTGCGTGTAAGGCTCAAAGCATCTTTCTTGTTGAATATTCCTCTATGCTCAAATTCTACTTTAGATGCTGCAACGTGGGCGCGTACATAAGGAAATTTTTTATATTTCATTAATGTCCGCTCTAAGAATTCGTGCAAAATGATCACGGGAATCTCATCCTGTTTTACGGTTTTTTCTATCCATATTTCATCTTCAGGAATCCAGTCATAAACATAAGCATGACCACCTTCTACATAATCCGTTTTATATAAATCTCGAACCACACCACCGTTTACCAGAAAAATTTTTACTGTTTCCTTCGAATCTTTAATTATGCCATATTCTTTCGAATAAACTTTTTGGGGAATATCTCTGTGTAACGGGTTGACTACAGACTTATTATTTTTAATATGTAATTTATTTATAGCATCTTTTGTCCTCTCTGATTTTTCTTTATCCAAAGCTTTATCATAAGAATCGCCCGGGTCCACACCTCTTTCAATACCCTTGATATATGTCAGTGCATTACTTATGAGATAATGCCTTTCAGATGGTTTTATTGATTTTGCAATCCATATCTCGTTTTTAGGAATGAATTTGAAGTTCAGAGTAGACAAGCCCTTTTTACCTATATTCAAACCGTAATCGCTGAACTCCTCTGCATATTCTGCTGTATTGCGGATTTTTTCATCATTGACAAGATAAATTGTATATTTACCCCATTTGTCTATGATTTTTTTCCCGAATTCACCATTGTGATTCTTTGCATATGCAATATTGTTACCTATCCGTTCCATTTTAAGATTATTTTAATTATAAAATATTAGAACATTGCATCTTGTTCTTATGTGAATACGTCAATTGATCTTTCCTATTTTTTGTATCAAGTAAATTTCTAATAAATAATAGAGAAAGCGGATTTATTACCGCAGTATATACACCTTATTAATTTATTTTCTTGTGATTGCCCTTCTCTTCAAAACCGATAATTTAGGGCTAGATTTACACCCCGATTGTCTTTTGATGACGGCATTATACTTACCAGCAAAGGAGAATCCGGTAAAACATAAGCGGTAAGCAGCTCAGATACCAAAAGTGATGCTGCAAAAATAGTTACTACCCCGCCTTTGATTGAGCCTTCATTCTGTTTGTTTTCTGCAAAGAGATGATTTTTAAATTTAAGCAGGGGACTCCTCAGCGAATATGTCAGGACCGATGAAACTGCTGCGATTACCATACCGCCAAGTACATCGACAGGATAATGCACCCCAAGGTAAGGCCTGCTATAAGCTACCAGGATACCCCAGATATACATGGGTACATATACTTGCGGATATTTAGAGTAACGTAAAGCGAATGTTGTTGCTAATGTAAATGCGAAGCTAGTATGTGCTGAAGGAAAAGCAAAAGGGTCCAATGGAAGATTCGTATATTTGTTAGTCCCCACCAAAACTTCATAGGGACGCGGTTCTTTTAATAATAATTTTGCACTATATGTAAGTATAAAATTTGTCACCTCGGATGCTGCTAATAAATATCCTGTGTTTTCATCAAAGGTTTTATTGTAAATTCTCCCATATGTAAATGTGCTTAGGGGCACTAATATTGCCATCGGAAACACAGATTTAGAAAAACCCGGTAAAATATCGTCCTTGAATTTGCTCCTATTGTAGTTTATAACGCGGAACAAATGTGTATTATAGTTATCTGTTTTAGCGGTGTAAGTAAGAAAATCTTCCCGTTCTTGAGGATTAAAGCTTTTGATAAGACTATCCAAATATTGAACGTGAGCCGTCTTGACCTGAAGCAAACTATCCTGAGACTGAGAATAAGAAATATTTGAACTTACAATAACTAGAATTATTATCAGAAATGTTGTCATTCGATAATGACTGTTAAAGAATAATCTCATCTTCATATTATCAAGATACTAAAGTTCCACTAAATAATCCAATCATTAGAATCTGAAATATCCGCTATCAAGCATGATATAAATTCTCTGTTCGTTGTTCCGTACATGTATTTCAGGAAAATCATGAAAGTATGAATCCTTTCCATATTGTAAAAATTCAAACCCAACGCTTAAAAAGTCTAGTACTTTTACTGCAATTTTCGGTCTGAATATACCGGTAATACTATTACCTGTAACTCCTATATAATTATGCAGTCCGTAAATGTAGTAGGCGGCTGTAATAGTTGTTCTCAATCCGCCAAGATTAAGAGCACTTTCAAACATTGCCTGCAGTCCGCCTGCGTAATTATAATCTCTTTCTCCTACGAAAACATGCGGCGAGCTGACACCTGCCAGAGGTACTATTCCAAGATGGATTTGAGTAACCAGATCTGTAGTTTTACTTATCTGAAGTCTATGGAATATTCCTCCTGAAAGACCAAGAGTACCTAATTCAAAAAGCCTACTATCCCAATAATCATAATTCTGGAATAACCCAAACAGCATATCCGAATTTTTCTTTTTAATATTTGTTCCAAATATTATTCCATAGCCCATTACATTGTCAACAATTTTTCTTCCGTCACCTAAAGTTATATCTCCTCTGACTCTCCAGAAATCAAATGGTTTACGGGTTCTATCTTCAAACGGATTTCCGTAAATAAGATTAATGTTAAAAATTGCGCTGTTAGCTCCTTTCCATAAGCTTGATCCATAATTTACATTTTTGATACCGGCATAAAACGAAATATTCAGCGGTTCTTTCTGGTATATCTCTTTCATGGTATGTCTATTAAGTTTGCCAGTCTCAAATCTCTCAATAAACCTTGGGGGATCAATGAGCCCGGCAAACAATTCGCGAAGAAATCTCTTACCTCCGCTTATTCTGTCATCCAGAACATTAGAACTTAATCTGTACATCATTTCTCCGAGGAAAGAACTGGTAAACGTTGTATTGATTAGATCGTTAAACGACGGACGGGTATTTTCCATAGTCTGTTCCCACATCAAGCTGCCGCCAAATGCAAAAGGCACCGATTCGTAGAAATTATATTCCCGCGTCCTGGCTTGATTATACGACAATGCCCCGGAATAAGGATGTTGAAGAAAGTTCACGCCAAACCTGTCTGAATCCCATTCCCAGCCATTATTCCAATTATTTTTTACAGTTTGAAAACTTATCCTGCAATAATCTGCATTTAATATAAACCTATTAAATGCACATGTAACGAAATTACCAACAATAACCCCAACTATAGGTCTCCACAACGGAGATTTCGGGTTATATTGCGGGTCGTCATTCAATAAATCACCGTACATATTATGCGTTAAAGTATCTATGTACGAGGGCTTTACCGGTTCGGATTTAGTATTGGAATCTGCAGAAAGTTTATTGGAATCAGCATAAAGTTTAAACTCATTAAAGTCAATAAGATGTGTTTTTCCGGAATGCTGGTTTAATGTTATCTTCTTATCAAGATCAACATTCTGTGCTTTAATTAATGTTGAGAATAGAAAGAAAAAAACTAAAAGATATATTGTTTTCATTTTTATCATTTAACTTAAAAATTTGATTTTTGTTTTATAAACTTTTATTCAATGAAAAGCGGCCGCCTGCTGGATGTTCTTACATCTAATATAGAGGTATATGCCTGTTTCCTGAAACCTCAACTAGTTACCTCTCCGGAGTATGTACCTTTTAAGCACGAAGTAATCTTAGCTTAGTTCTGTCCTTCTTCAAAATTTTTGCTTTCACAGGCTTAAAGTGAGTAGAATCAAAGGAGTCTCCTCCGGAATTTCTATAAACAGCAATTTGTACGTGCGTGTTGAGTGACATTTTTTCGAGGATATTATCTATGTGACCCTTCACTATAGAAATGGTCAGACGAAGTTTTTTTGCAATTTCTTTATCAGTGAATCCTGCTGAAATGAATTCAATTATTTTTTTCTCATTTTCCGTCATTCGAATTGACTCGATCAGTTTTGAATCCATAAGCTCATTTACGGCATTATCAACTATCTCTGAAAATAGTGAGCCATGCAATTGAGAAGGAAATATCTTTACTCCCTTTGCAACCGACCTTATGGTGTTCATGAAATCCTCAGTAGTTGCATCTTTGAGTATGAATCCTGATACTCCTTCTTCAATAAATTTTATTATGTCCGATTGGATTGGGAGAAGATCCATTACAATGATTTTTAATTTCGGGAAATTCTTTTTAAGAGATTTTACAAGTTCAAGACTGTTTTGATTTACTAAACCGAGATCCAGAAGCAATACGTTCGGTTTCAAATCCCGAATCTTATCATGAACTTTTATTCTATCTCCTAAAGCAGCTACTACCCGGATATCCTTCTGCTCTTTGACCATTACCCTGATACCTTCCCGCAGAAGCTTGTTATCCTCAATGATTATTAATCTAATTTTTTTCATTTTTAAACTCGATCCCGTATATCAACATTAATTGTTAAATAGTGTATCTTTACATTAAGACACTGCATGTTTTATTAACCTGAAATTACTTTAACCGTTTTGTTTTTTTCGAACAAAAAAGCTCACCTATAATTTCTATACTTTCTTCACATTCTTCGAGAGGATAACCCAGCCGATCACGATAACGAGCACAAGAGTTAGGACTGAGGGAATCCACATCCAGCTGATCCCGACCATCCTATAACCCCCCATCATACCGCCGTTCGGCATTGCCCCGGTAATCACCATGCTGCTGAAGAGCAGGAATAACAATATTACTACGGCAAACGATATTATCAGCGTTATTTTTGTATTTGTATTCATCGGATTATTTTATTAAAAATTGATTTTAATAAAATTCTACTAAGTTAATCTTCGACCTGTTACAAGTCTAATGATCAGGACAATTACTGCGAGAATTAAAAGAACATGAATAAATCCGCCCATTGTATAAGAAGTGACCAGCCCAAGCAGCCAGAGCACCAATAGAATTAGAAAAATTGCCCACAACATGATTTGTCTCCTTGTAAATTAATTGTTTAAAAAATTTGTTATCTTAAAAATTAGTAATGCAGAGATAAAATCATTGATATCGAAATCTTGATTATATATGAGATAAAAACTATTATCTCTGCAATTACTAATTTGACGTCTAATGTTGCCTTTACTAACAACATTATGGAGGTAAAAATTTATCATTATATTTCCCATATTCTTAATGTTCATTGTCTGTAAGTATTTTCCACATCTTCCATAAATGAAATGCTTTAATGAACTTCTTCTTTATATTTATTTGATCAAAATCATTTTCTTGGTAGAAACGAAGGATCCCGCTTCCAGGCGGTAGAAATACACACCACTTGGATAATTACTTGCGTCCCATTCAACATTATGATTTCCTTCATTTTGCGATTTATTAACCAATACGTTTACTTCTCTTCCCAGCGCATCATAAATACTTAACTTTACATTACTGGTCTTGGGAAGCTGGTAATTGATAACCGTTACCGGGTTAAACGGATTCGGATAGTTCTGTAAAAGTGTATACTCGAGAGGGATCGTCGATCCACCATTCACGATTCCGACAAAACCCGTTGTATTGAACCCCGTTTCATAAATATCAAAATTACTACCGCTTCGATAATCCTGCCAGGCAACAATTGCACCAAGATTGCCATTGCTGACTATCATTGGAGTCAGCTGGTCATTTGGCGCAGTACAGATTGCAAAACCCGTTGCTGCCCAGTTTATTGCTGCATTTGCAGCTATTCGCTGCGCATAGATGTCAGAATTACCTGCATTACGATGGTCTTCCCATGTAATGTAAGCTCCGTTGTTTCCATCGGTGCAAATCTGAGATCTAATTTGGTCACCTGCTGATGTACATATAATAACACCCGTTGCAGTCCATTGCACTGCGCCGGTAGAATTTACACGCTGGGCATAAATGTCAGCAGTAGTGCCTGTTCGGTAATCAGTCCATGACATGACTGCACCACCCACACCATCGCTTACAATCTTCGGGTCAATTTGGTCGTATGCAACATTGTTATTCATGACTACACCGTCTACTGCCCATACTATTGCTCCGGCAGGACCCTGCCTCTGAGCGTATATGTTAAAATCAGTTGTGCTTCTATAGTCATACCATACGATTATGACGCCGCCTGCTCCATCGGTGCAAATATCAGGCTTCAGCTGGTCAGTTGCCATTGTGCATGTAGCTACACCGTTTGTTGTCCACTGCACCGCACCGGCCGAAGCTACACGCTGCGTATAGATGTCGTAATTGCCGGCACGAAGGTCATACCATGTAATAAATGCTCCCCCGCTGCCGTCACTTACAAGCTTGGGTCCGCGTTGTGCGGCTGCCTGGTTGCAGATGACAACACCGTTTGCGGTCCATAGCATTGCTCCGCTCGAATTCACACGTTGTGAATAAATGTCAGCAGAACCGTTGTTGCTGCGATAGTCCTGCCATGTAAGAATAGCTCCCCCGAGGCCGTCACTAATCATGGCAATTGTATCTTGCTCAAATACAACTGCGCAGACAGGAACACCGTTTGTGGTCCACTGTACAGCACCGCTTGAATTCACGCGCTGGGCATAAATGTCAGCAGTGGCACTGCCCCGATAAGACTGCCATGCGATAATAGCCCCGCCGCTGCCATCGCTTACAATGACCGGACAATAATTACTATCCTGTGTACAGATTGCGATACCGTTAGTAGCCCATGTCGCATTGCCATCAGAATTCATTCTTTGTGCAAAGATTTCATATTTGCCGTTGCGTTTGTCCTGCCATGTGATAATGGTACCACCGCTGCCGTCAGTGGTCATCATAGGATTAACCTGGTTATTTACCGCTGTACAGACCGGGTTACCCTGCCATTGTGAAAAAGTTGTAATAGGTACAATTAAAGCTGCCACTAGCATTATGCAGCATAAGCACACTAATCGACCTATAAAATTTGTTGATTTTGTTTCCATTATTTACACCTTTTAGATTAATTAATTAAGTTAGTTATTTTCGTGTAAGACTAAACTACAAAAAGATTCAGGGTATGTCAATTATACAAAGGGATGAAAATGGAACTACATCTTTGGGGTGAGGAATTTAAAAATATGTTTTTTCAATGGGTTATAAAAAAGTTATCCCGAATAATCGGGATAACTTATATTAATTTTTACCCGAATGTATTTATTTGTGAATGTTAGTCCACGTTCACAATTACATTGGTTGATGGCTCACCAAAGAACTCATCATTTCTTACTACCTGGCATTGAAAATTATAATATCCGGATTTGTCAGGTGCAGTTACTTTAAAGCTGAAAGTGACATTTGAGCCGGAATAAACCGGACCTGAAAGCTCAACATTAGCAACTGACCAGTTCCCTGTATTATCTGCGCCTTTTGTTGATATCTTAAGTTTATACTCACCCGGGTTCCATGTTGTAGTTCCGGTGTTTTTCATTATGACGACTACATCGTAAGTCTGACCTGATTCCATTCTTCCGGGAACCTGCTGGGAAACAAATTGCGAGTTATTGTTTATTTCATCAGAAATAACCGGCGGAGTTGATCCTGTAACTTTTATTGGAACAATCATACTCGGCTCACCGAAGAATGCATTTCCGTCTGCCATCTGCCATTGCATATTGTAGCTGCCTTCAACAGGGGCTATAACTGTGAAATTAAAAACAACTTCGTTTCCCGGACTTACAGTTGAATTGACATCAACACTGCTAATAGACCAGGTTTTCGCTGTTGCTTCAGTAACATTCATTAACTTAAGACTATAATTGCCCTGTTTCCAAATGCTGCGTCCCGTGTTCTTCATAGTAACTGAAACACCGTAAGTTTGGCCGGCTTTCATTTCACCTGGTATTGATTGAGATAAGTAAGTTGCATTATCATATACATCTGATACACTGCTGCCTTTTGATTGTTGTGAATAAATGCTGCCTGTAAGGGTAAAGCACAATGCTAACAATACCGTGATTAATTTAATTTTTTTCATTTTTTTTTCGTTTAATTTTTAGAATTAATACTAAGCTACGGGGAAATTAAATAGGAGTCAATTATACAATGGGATGAAAAAGGAACTACATCTCTTGGGTGAGGAGCTAAAAAATATTTATAGGGGTATCCTTTTTCCGGTCTGTTAATAATTTTTTAATTTCTTCCTTAGCTATTGTTTTATTATTTATTCGATTAAGAATTCATCAGCTGGAAACTACATTAGTTTCAAACTAATTAAATAAGCCCGTTTATAAACGGGCTTTGGTAATCTACTCAAATGAATAATAAGTAACGTAACAGGATTTTAAAAAATGTGTTAAAGTTAGAGGTAATGATGACAAAGGATGTTATACGTTTACGGACCCGACGGAAACCGGATCCAGCTTGTAAATCCGGCTTATTGATCTCTACAATTTTATTTTAATAGAGTAACAATAACTGGTTATTGAATATATCTTAGATTTGCTGCTATTATCGATACTTCCATTAACTAATGCTGAAATGATATTTTTCGCAATAAAACCGGCTATACTTTGAATTATTGTAGGGGTTCTAGACCAAAGATTCATGAAATTATCAATTGCTAAAATATATGCACTTTGGAAAAATAATAATTGTAAATGCTCATTAATCGTTTTTATTGGAATTAAATATCGTCTGGTTCGCAATACTGAGCCTTCAACTTTCGCCGCACGATAGCGAAAGTGGAGGCTTTTTGCGAGCTGTTGAAGCCATTTTCGCGCTAATTCAGGT
>JBEKSX010000103.1:0-10266 GCA_049516635.1 Ignavibacteria bacterium
TAACGGATGCCTTTTCCAATTATTTTCACTGATAGTTTGATATAAAGAAGAGCGTGTGTCAATCAACTCTTCAGATGAAATAAAGGGGGAGTCCGCCGGAAACAAGAAACCCCTTTTTTGTGGGAATAATCTTGTCTTTTTCTGTCCGTACCAGACTCTGATGCTTTAATTCATTTATTATTTTATCCGTGTTTTTACCATGCAGATAATCAACGGATATGCCTTTTTGTGTCCTGAACCCCAGATAAATTTTTTCAATTTTTATCTTGTTCTGATTGTGAAAAATAGTATTGTTGCGAAAGCAGAAGCAGTGATAAGGAGCAATGGAAAAAAAATGCTCTCGATTGAGCTAACATGCGGTGCTCTCCCGTGTGTAAAATCATACGTTGGAGATTCAAGACTTTCGTAATTATCATAATTTATTTCATCGTTGTGGTCCACATTTATAGTACCTTTAAGGATCAAATTGTTATCAGGATCTTTTACTGTGACATCTATCCGGGCCGTTATACTGCGATTCAGTGTTTTCTCTCCAAGAAAATTATTCTTCCTGAACCCTGGATAGGCAGTTTCAAGTTTAATCGGCTTAAGCCTGAAAAGATAGTATCCGGAATCAGCCTTAACACCCGCCGAATCATATGCAATACTGAATTTCAAATTATTGTTCGATGAGGTCTTTTTCAGCAGGTTGACAAGGAACTTAATACTCTCATTGTTCTTTTTTTCATCTGCAAGTGATCCTGTATTTACAATAAAGATAAACAGATGCACGCGGTCAATTCCCGGATAATAGAAATATTTTTCAATTTCCGCAGAAATGGTCTGTTCGAATATTTCTAAATTGCTTTTTTGCTTTGGCTGCGCAAAACTGGTTAAGCAAAATAGCAGCAGAATAAAAATAATTTGTTCTTTATGTATCAAACTGCTATTATTATTTAGAAATTCTGTTAACCGTAAATTCCGCGAATCTTCAGTGTCCTGGAGACTTTATCTATAGCAAATATATAAGCACCTAAACGCAGCGTTGTTTTGTATTCCAGTGCAGTCTGGTAGACATTATCAAACGCCTCACGCATCATCCTGTCATGCCTCCTGTGTACGTCATCCACATCCCAGTAATAACCCTCGCGGTTCTGCACCCATTCGAAATAAGAAACGGTTACCCCGCCCGCATTCGCAAGGATATCGGGGATCACCATTATTTCTTTTTCCATAAGTATGTCGTCTGCATCTGCCGATGTGGGTCCGTTTGCTCCTTCCACAATAAGCTTCGCTTTGATATTAGGGGCATTATTCTTGTCTATCTGGTCTTCTTTTGCAGCCGGTACCAGTACATCACATTTCAGTTCAAGCAATTCTTCGTTAGTAATTTTATCTCCGAACTTGGTTCCTTCCAGTGTTCTGTTTTCCCGTGCATAATCTATTGCTGTCTCTACATCGATTCCCTTATCGTTATAGTATCCGCCTGTAATATCGCTGATGGCTATTACTTTGCACCCCTGCTGTTTCAGAAGCTCGGCACTTACCGATCCCACATTACCGAAACCCTGTACTGCCACACTGGAATCTTTGGGTTGTATATTTAGCTTTTTGAGCGCTTCGAGAGTAGTTATCATAACGCCTCTGCCCGTGGCTTCAAACCGTCCCAGAGACCCGCCTATGATAAGCGGTTTTCCGGTTACTACATCGGTTACGGTTTTTTGCGCATGCATGCTGTACGTATCCATTATCCATGCCATTATCTGCTCGTTTGTGTTCATATCCGGAGCAGGGATGTCAGTATCCGGCCCGAAAACACTCAGCATATTAGCTGTATATCTTCTAGTGATCTTCTCAAGTTCGACCCAGGAAAGTTTCGCGGGATCACATTTTATTGCACCCTTTGCACCTCCGAAGGGAATATTGGCAACGGCACACTTCCAAGTCATCCATGCAGCCAGAGCTTTGACCTCATCTAAAGTAACATCAGGGGCATACCTTATGCCTCCTTTTGATGGACCGAGGATATTATTGTGTATGACCCTATATCCTTCAAAGACCTTGATCAGTCCGTTATCCATCTGTATCGGTATTGAAACGATTACCTGTTTGGAAGGGGTTTTCAGATATTCATATACTCCTTTTTCAAGGTTTAATAATTCTGCAGCCTTATCGAACCTTGCCATCATCGATTCATATGGATTTTCGACATCCTTCTTATAAGGTGCGGGCTCCTCATAGTGTACCGGACTTGTTTTATTTTTATCGTTCATCTTAGTTCGATAATTATTTATAAATCGTAACGAATAAATTCGTAAAATATTCTTTAAAAATCTGCTAAATAATGCAATGAACTACCAATTTCGTAATAAATATACGGATATTCCGATTTTTTAGGTAATTACTAATCTAATTAAAATAATAGGATATTTCAAGGTTAATCTGTTTTAGTCGTGTTTGACAAACGTTATATTTGGTCAAATGAAAACCAATTATTGTTCTATTCTAGCACTTTCTTACGATAAATAACTTCTAATATCGTATTATAAAGATAAAGTTCTATTATTATCAGGTTGAAAATCCATATGAGCAATAGAAGAGCCTTAAACTATTACTTTATTAGATTTGATTAATTACCTTGAAATAATACCAAATTATCAATAAAATTGTTATTAATTCATTTTAAAAACTATAGATCAAACATAAAATTGTTCAATCGCAAATTAACTCTTGTGCTAATATCAGTTTTAGTTTTTGCCGTTTTAATGAGCAAAACTATTTCTTTCAGCCAGAGCAAACCTTTTACCAAAACTAATCTCATTGCATTCAGTTCCGATGCAACGCAGAATGATAAACAGCAGATTTTCATAATGGACAGTAATGGTAACGGTGTTAAGCAGGTATGTTACGAACCGCTTGATTGTTTCAGTCCCAGATTTTCGCCGGACGGGGAAAAAATTATTTTTACAGCTACTAATATAGTATCGGATTTTATTTATATGATAGACCTCGAGGACACAAACACTTTCCGATTCCCAAAATTTATTGATGGAGGGGGAGACCCCCATTTCTCATCGGATGGTGAATATCTTCTCTACCATTCCGAGAAGAACGATGATAACGCCATATACATTCTTGACCTGCAGACAGATAGTTCTTTTTCCATAAATGACGGCAGTCTTTCCACACACGCGAAATTTTCACCGGATGGGAA
Source organism: Ignavibacteria bacterium (assembly GCA_049516635.1). Taxonomy (GTDB): domain Bacteria; phylum Bacteroidota; class Ignavibacteria; order Tepidaquicellales; family OLB5; genus JBEKSX01. The sequence continues at coordinate 3,194 of JBEKSX010000103.1, forward strand.
GAAAGTTGTCTATTCGTCATCGGCCAGCGGAAATTTTGACCTTGTTGTACTCGACCTTGAAGATACCTCCGATAATGCACAAAAAACAATAGCCGCTTCACCTGACGCTGAGATATACGGAATTTTTTCACCGGATTCTAAAATGATCGCTTATTCTTCATTCGATATATATTATAAAGGTACTGTCCATGTTTGTAAAGCAGACGGCAAGTCTAATATTGCGATTACAAAAGGTATGGGGAGCTCTTATAATCCAAAGTTCTCACCCGATGGAAAAAAAATTGCCTTCATATCTGATAAGAGCGGTAACTACGAGATTTACATATGTGATCTGGAGGGCACTGCGATGAAACAGCTTACCAATAAAAAAGGTAATACTATAGAGTTCGATTGGTCGGCAGACGGGAAAAAAATAGTCTATGAAAATATAAAAGAATCTGTATCAAGCATAAATATTGTCGATGTTGAAACAGGTGTTAGCGAAAACCTGACAGGCGAAAAGGCTAACAATGTAAATCCCTGTTTTCAGAAATAATTTAGTAAATAAAACCTGTGCATGAAGGTAATAGAGTATATTGAGAAAGCGAAGGAACCGCTTATAAGCTATGAAGTGATCCCGCCTGAAAGGGGAGGACATATCAGCCAGCTGTTTAATGTAGTAAGCGAAGTCATGAAATATAATCCTCCTTTCATCGATGTTACCTCACATGCTGCCGAAGTCGAATTCAAAGAAACCCCGGAGGGCATTAAAAAGATAATCAAACGCAAACGCCCGGGTACTATAGGCATAAGTGTTGCCATAAAAAATCATTTTCATATTGAGACAGTCCCCCATCTTCTATGCCACGGCTTTACGCGGGAAGAGACCGAAGATGCCCTGATAGAGCTCAACTACCTCGGGATCGAGAATGTACTGGCGATCCGCGGTGATGATCTCGGGTATAAGAAACCGATACCGGATCATAAGACGGAAAATCTCTTTGCTTATCAGCTGGTCCGCCAGGTACACAATATGAATAAGGGGATATATCTTGAAGAAGGACTCCTGGACGCAGCAGGCACGGATTTCTGTATCGGTATTGCAGGTTATCCTGAAAAGCACTTCGAATCACCAAACATGACGGCAGAGATAAACAGGGTTAAGCAAAAGGTCGACGAAGGAGCTCATTACGTGGTCACACAGCTTTTCTACGATAACAAGTCCTTTTTCAATTTTGTAAGCATGTGCAGAAAAGCGGGTATTACGGTACCAATCATTCCGGGTTTGAAAGTCATAACGAATAAAAGCCAGCTCACGAATATCCCGAAGAATTTTTACATCACGATACCCGAAGAACTCGCGAATGAGATAAGCGAAGCAAAGCCTGAGCACGTTACGGATGTTGGTGCCCGGTGGTCGGCAAAGCAGGTATCCGAGCTGTTCAATAAAGGAATCCCGGCCGTTCATTTTTATATAATGCAGAGTGTAAAACCCATCAAGAAGATGTTCGAGTATCTTAAAATGTAATCAAATATGAACCTTAAATCTGAGCTGGTCAATTACGCGAGGTTATGTTATAAAAATCGATTTCTTTCCACAACCGAAGGTAACCTTAGCGTCAGAATAGATAACAAATTTTTCTATACTACACCCTCGAATCTCAGCAAATGCTTCATCAAGATAACGGATGTCCTGAAAGTGGATGTACAGGGTACGGTGATAGAAGGTAAGCGTAAGCTATCAACAGAATTTAAGATGCACAAATTTATTTACAGGTCGAGACCTGATGTGCATGCAATAATCCACACCCACCCTGTTTTTGTAACCGCATTCGCATGTGCCGGTATAGCCTTGGATAAAATAGTTTTTCCGGAAGTATATATTAAGATAGGAAAAATCCCACTGGCAAAGTATGCTACACCGTCGACAGACGAGATACCGCAGTCCATTGCAGAATATGTGAATGATGTTAATGTTATCATGCTTGAAAATCACGGTCTGGTAACTTTTGCTAAGGATCTATGTGAGGCTTATTTTCTTACAGAAAAGGTCGAGCGCATAGCTGAAATCACTTTTTATGCACGAATGCTAGGAGGGGAGAAAGAATTGACCAGTTCACAGATCAAAAAATTAGATTTGTTAAAAAAACATTGAATGTAGTTGTATTAACCGGCGGAGTATCATCCGAGAGGAATGTCTCATTGGCTTCGGGCAAAGCGATTACCGGGGCGCTGCGTGAAGGCGGACATAATGTCAGAGTTATTGACCCCCTATTTGGAACTGGACAGCCGCCCGAATCAGATATATTTAATATTCATCCGGTGATAGGAAAAGAATTTCCTACTGCAGAAGAACTTAAAGCATACAGCAGCAGAAAAGTTATCGAGTGTATAAACTCGGAGCTATTTGATGACACAGATATTGTGTTTCTGGGATTACACGGCAAGTTTGGCGAGGACGGAAAGATACAATCGTTGCTTGAGATGAGGGGGGTTAAATATACCGGTTCAGGTGTAACATCAAGTGCTATGGCAATGGATAAGGATATTTCGAAGATAATTTTTACACATTATGAAATACCTACGCCCAACTGGTTCATGGTTGAGATGCAAAGCTATTCATTGAATCATGTTGATGAGAAGATAAAGGCATACTTTGAATACCCGGTGGTAATTAAACCAAATGATGAGGGAAGCACGGTAGGGCTTACGATAGTCCAGCCGGACGTTGAAGACGTGCAATTGAGCGATGCCATTGATCTTGCGTTCAAATATTCGGATAGGATAATGGTGGAACAATACATTCCCGGCAGGGAACTGACAGTTACCATACTGGGTGATGAGGCACTCCCCGTTGTGGAGATAAAACCAAAGGATGGTTTTTACGACTATGAGCATAAATACACATCGGGAATGACCGAATATTTCTGCCCGGCTGAGATTCCCGAACCGCTCTCAATAGAGCTGATGACGAAATCTTTAGAAGCTCACAGGGCACTTTGTTGTAAAGCTTATTCGAGGGTAGATTTCAGATTAGATTCCGCAAACAATTTTTTCTGTCTTGAGCTGAATACTTTACCCGGAATGACTGCATTAAGTTTAGTCCCCAAAGCAGCTAAAGCCCTTAACATTTCTTTTCCCGAATTGCTCAACAAAATAATCGAGCTCAGCTTAAAATGAGCATCTTAACCCATTAGTTCAAATAATGACACAAGATTACAAGGATGACGGCTTTTTTAAAAATGTTTTCCGGTATATTTACTCCCGGAGGAAGTTTTTTGTATACCTTCTAATATTACTTGTAATTATGGTATATGCTGTTTTCGGCAAGAAAGGGATTCTTCAAAGGGTAGAACTTGAGATGGAAAATAAAGAACTTCAGCAGAAACTGAAAGAGGAACAGGAAAAAACATTATATCTGCAGAAAGAGATCGAAGATCTTAAAAACTCAGAAAAGAAGATCGATAAAGTTGCACGCGAAAAATACGGTATGGTAAAGGATGGAGAAGAAATCTATAAAGTTCAGATAGACAGCTCAAAATAATTTCGAAAATTAAAATCTGACCGTGTCATATATCATGATGAATAAAATTGTACAAACTTTGGAACATATCCTTAAGATTAATTCACCCAGCGGATACACTATCGAAGTGATCAATTATATAGGGAGTTTTTAAAAATTGGACAAGGGAGTTAATCCCCCTTGTTTTATCTCTTTAGACTGCTTTAATATTACTAACACAGAAATAGACCATTCATCAGTTTACCTTTTTTATTCACGAAATTATAATTACAATTGTCAAATTAATTTAGAGCATTGGAACTTTTCGAAGGAAGTAATAAAAAGGTTCGGCAGGAACTTGATAAAAATCAACCTCTTGCGGAGCGGATGCGTCCAAAAACGCTTGATGCTTTCGTAGGTCAAAAACACCTCGTTGGTGAACGCAAGCCCATCCGGCTCATGATAGAGAAGAACGATATCGTCTCGATGATATTATGGGGTCCTCCGGGTGTGGGTAAAACAACTCTGGCACTTATCATCGCAAACCTTGTAAATGCGGATTTTATACAGCTTTCGGCAGTCTCCTCCGGAGTAAAGGATGTACGGGATGCCATCATGAGGGCAGAATTTAACCTGAAAAACCTCGATAAAAAGACAATACTGTTTATCGATGAGATACACCGCTTTAATAAAGCCCAGCAGGATTCGCTTCTCCACAGTGTTGAAAAGGGAATAGTGATCCTGATAGGAGCAACTACAGAAAATCCTTCATTCGAAGTTATATCACCCCTGCTTTCCAGATGCCGGACATATATACTTGAAGAACTTTCAAAAGAAGATTTTCAATTTATTATCTCGAATACACTGAAAAATGATGTTTATCTGAGCAAGAAAAAGATAGAAATAGTTGATGAAAATTTTTTGATAAAATTATCGAGCGGCGATGCACGCAGATTACTGAACGGGCTTGAACTTGGTGTGAAACTGGCAAAACAAAGCAAGAATGGAACTATTAAACTGACAAATGATATCTTTAAAGAAGCTTTCCAGGCGAAATATATTAAATACGATAAGAACCAGGAAGAACATTACAACATTATCTCGGCATTCATAAAGAGCATGAGGGGCAGCGATCCGGATGCTGCTATATACTGGCTCGCCCGCATGCTGAAAGGCGGTGAAGACCCGAAGTTCATAGCAAGGCGGATGCTCATTCTAGCAGCTGAAGATATAGGTAATGCTGATCCTTATGCTTTAACTTTAGCAACAAGTACTTTCACGGCTGTTACATACATAGGCATGCCGGAATCACAGATCATATTATCGCAGACGGCAGCCTATCTTGCAAGCTGTCCCAAGAGCAATTCTGCGGTTGCTGCAATAGGTATGGCAAACAATGATGTTGAAAACCTGCCGAACTACGATGTCCCGCTTCATATCAGGAATGCACCAACAAAGCTTATGAAAGAGCTGGGTTATCATAAAGGGTATAAATACTCCCATGATTACGAAGGCAATTTTACAGAACAGCAATATCTGCCAGATGAATTGAAGGACAAGATCTATTATTTCCCAGGAGAAAATGAGCCTAAGATCAAAGAGAGATTAAATAAGCTCTGGAAAAATAAAAAAAGATAAGGATAAGAGTTCTCCCAGCTGCAGCATTGATATTAAACCAATAATATTTATGACTTATCAAACAATATTATATAAAGAAACAGGAAGCATCGCAGATGTGATTCTGAATCGTCCTGAAAAGAGGAACGCACTTAATGATGTGATGATGAAAGAGATTATCGCAGTATTTTCTGAAATAAGCACTAATAAAAGTATGAGAGTTGTTGTCCTATCGGGAGCGGGAAGCAATTTCTGTTCGGGTATGGATCTGGATTATCTGCAAAAAATATCAAAGTATGATCTGGAACAGAACAAAGCTGATTCACAGAATTTTAAGAATATGCTTCTCGCTATATATGGATGTTCTAAACCTGTTATTGCTAAGGTTTCCGGATATGCATTAGCAGGCGGCTGCGGAATCGCAACATGCTGTGATATGATCATAGCCGATGAGACGGCGAAGTTTGGTTATCCTGAGGTGAAGATAGGTTTTATTCCAGCTATAGTTATGCCTTTTTTATTGAAAAGAATATCAGAAACCCACGCAAAGGACCTGATGCTGACAGCGCGGGTAATAAATGCAGATGAGGCTCTAAGAATGGAGATGATAAATGCGATAACAACGAAAGATGCTCTTGATGATAAAGTGAACGAGTTTTGCACACTTTTCAAAAATAACTCATTGTATTCGATCTCGCTAACTAAAGAATTGTTGAGGAAAATATCCGGAGTGAATTATGAATATGCACTTGAATATGCGAGTGAGCTTAATGCGGAAACAAGAATGACCGAAGATTTTAAACAGGGCATAGAAAATTTTATAAATAAAAGAAAAAATAAATGATACAGGGATCAACATTAGATTTTCTAAAAGGACTTAAACGTCACAACAACCGCGAGTGGTTTAATAAAAACAAAGAACTTTATGATGATGCGAAAAAAGATTTTGAAGGATTCATAAGTGAATTGATACACAGAGTTTCCGAATTTGACAGAGCGGTCGAAGGTCTTCAGATCAAGGACTGCGTGTTCAGGATATACAGAGATGTCCGTTTCTCAAAAGATAAAACGCCGTATAAATATCATTTCGGTGCTGTTGTGGGTGAGGGCGGAAGAAGATCGGAACTGGCATCTTATTATTTTCATATTGAACCCGGCGGAAACTCTCTGCTCGCCGGAGGCAAATGGATGCCGTCGAATGAACATCTGCTGGCGATCAGGAACGGTATATTTGCTAATTTGAAGGAGTTTAATAAGATCATTAATGATAAAGATTTCAAAAAATACTTTCGCACGCTGTCCGATGAGAAACTGAGTTCCGCTCCAAGAGGATTTCCTAAAGACCATCCGGATATCGAGCTTATCAAGTTTAAGAGTTACTCGGTGTATACTCCGATGAAGGATGAACAGGTCCTTTCAAAATCTATTGCTGATTATTCTGTAAAAGTATTTAAGGCAGTGGTTCCGTTCAATACCTTCTTGAATGATTGTATGAGGAAATAAGGAAGGTCAATAACAACTTGTCATTCCTGCCTGCCCGTTCCGCAGGAGGGTGAAAACAGGAATCCGGGTTACCTTGATATAAAATTGGATTCCCGCTGGAGTTGACCCGCTTTATGCGGGCGGGAATGACATAAGAAATGATTCTTTTTTACGATTGCACCCGTATCAATATCTGCTGAATGATAGTCCCCGTATCATCGAAATCCTTCAGTGATGTCCTGCATTTGAAATAATCCATTCCTTTCCGGTACTGAAGAACGAGGATCTCAGTCACCACACCTGAAATCGTTATCTCTTTATCGGGAGTAGAACTCATAAGGAGGTCATCACCCGATTTTGAAACTATCACGAAGATGCCGAAATATCCGTTCTTATTATCATCGTGATATACTTCCCGTGATTTGATAGTTGTCCTGTCCTCTTTTTTATCATAAGCTATCGAATCGGAACAGGTTATCTTCATAGTATAGGA
>JBEKSX010000104.1:0-10148 GCA_049516635.1 Ignavibacteria bacterium
GAGAAGGTGAAAAGATAATCAGCGTTGCAGGTGTTCATGTTTTTTCAAAACAGTACCATGTAGCGGCACTCGGCAATATAACCACACACAGGGATTACCGCGGTAGGGGACTCGGAACGAAGACCACTTTTAGATTATGCCGGGAGCTAATTAAATATGCTGATGTGATAGGATTGAATGTCAGCATACATAATATTTCAGCAATAAGATGTTACGAGAAGATAGGTTTCAAAAGGATAGCGCTGTACAATGAATTTATGATAGAGAAGGTTATCTGAACATCCAGACAAGGGAGCAAGCTCCCTTGTTCAATTTAATCTGAGGTTTACTTTTTTCCGCTGACCTGTTCGATAAGCCATTTTGCCATAGCCAGTGCCTCATTCTTCTTTAAGCCCTGGTTAGGCATCGGGGGAAAAGCAGGATCTTTCTTGACAGGGTTATAAATAAAATCAGCAAGTTTATTCACATCACCGTTGTATTTCGGAACCGTCTGCTGGTACGGCGGACCCACAAGTTTCACGTCGAACCTGTGGCACGCGATGCATTTGGTATTATAGATCTGCTGGGCGTCCACGGTGGTCGTGGATGTGTTCTTTGCAATAAGCTCTTTTTCGATATCCTCGGCTTTCCGGTTGGCGGCAAGAGTTTGCTCTCCAATAGCGCTTCCGAATGCGGTATTCCCCTGAAATATCTGAAAAGCAAAGATGAGAAGAACCAGTATAAACGCAGCTGAAGTGAACCTGACATCCGAATTCTTGATGCTGTGATATAGGATATTGCAGAGCAGTATCACTCCAATTAGAACAAGGATATGATAGAGGAAAAATGTTTGTGACAACGCCTCCTTCGGCAGGAAGAGGATATTAATGAACAGTAATACGGGAAGCGATATTGACGAGAACAGTGCGAGATTGGATGCGAAGTTTCTTGCGAAAGAGGAGTACTCACTGCTCATTCTCGGTAACCCGCCCTGCCATTTGAAAAAATAGAACAGTACTGCAACTCCTGTAACCGCACCCGAAGCAATGAACAGAAGCAGGAAATTAAATATAGTTGCCCAGGAAAATATTATCTGGAGAATGTCCACCACATTTTGCCATCTGTCCGGATCTGATGCAAGGGAAGTGCTTCCTGCAAATAAGTATGCAGCACAGTACAGAAAAAGTATACCAAGCCATCCCGAATTGCTGTTGGACCTGAGAATATTCTCCTCGTACTCGTTGATCTCTTCCAGTTCGGAATCCGATTGTTTTACGGCACCGGCATCGGCGCGGTCCTTCAGTGATGATATAACGGATTCGATCTCATAAGTATTTCGAAACTTATATAAGAAAACGAAAGCGATGATGAATAATAGACCCGATAAGGCCATAATAGGGACAGCAATCGTAGGAGTCCCGTATAAGAGCTGTGTATAAGCAAGTATAATAGATATAACAGGCAGAATGCCAAGAGCATAATGAGCATTATTACCAATGGTTAATTTTTCGATTATATCCTTTGCGAACCGTAAATATACCTTATTATTTTCCCTGTAGCCTCTCCTATTAAAATATACCGAGATAAGGGATGAGCCCATCAGCATACTCGTGTACGGCAGGAAGAGAAGCATTGCTATAGAAAGAATATATTTAAGTAGCAGCACATGATTAGCGGACGGCGGTACAATGAAATCTTTAAGAAAATCCATTATTAAATATCCTTATAATTGATTCATTAAACTTATAAACTTATCTATCGAGAGCAAAGTGATGAGCATTAGTGTATAAAAATTTATTCTTATGAACGAACCGATAACAACTTTATTTTCACCGCCCGAAAATAAGAACCTGAACGAATTATACAGCATCCATAGTGAGATTGTCAGCAGCACAACACCGGATACACCGTAATTTATGATGCCGAACAAGGGAATAAGCAGGGCTACGAGCACGGTGGAGATGAGCCACATGGCGGTTATCCTTTTCAGCTGCACAGGAGTAAAAATATTAGTGAGGGTCGGGAATCCGGCTCTCTTATAATCTTCGCTGTATAATATCAGCAGAAGCCAGAAATGAGGGATCTGCCAGATGAAAAAATATAATGCTGTTACAATTATCTTCATATCGAACAGATGTCCTCCTGCGGCAAGCCATCCTGCAACAGGCGGTAATGCACCCACCAGTGAACCCGGAATGATAGCCCATGATGTTCTTCTTTTCAGCGGAGTGTAAACAGCATTATACCAGATGAAGGTCAGGTAACCCGCTGTTAGTGCCTCTAAATTTGTCATATAGAAAAGAACCACTGAACCCGAAAAGAAAAGGATAGATGATATCCACAGGACTGATGATGCTTCTATCTTTCCCGAGGGTATCGGCCTATGCTTCGTCCTTTTCATAAGGGCATCCGTTTCGCGTTCCTGATAATGATTCAACGCTGAAGCCGAGCATGCGAGAAGGAAAATTCCAGCAATGGCATAGAACATCCGCAAAGTGATCTCGTTCGCTCCGAGGAGGTATCCGAGTCCCGTGGTGAATGAAACCAGGATAGTTATCTTGAACTTCACTATTTCCAGCAGCATTCTTATTCTTCCGGCCAATGACCGTGCTGCTGGAATTCTATGACTTATATATGCGGTATCTATAGTTTTCTCCTTAAATTAGGGATTATTTGTATTTTTCTTAACTTTATTGCTCTTTTTCAGTTTCATCGAATCAATACCGATATTGTTTACCGATGTCGAATCAACCCTGACCTTCAATGAATCCGCTTTCGTTGAGTCAGCAGGATTCGGATTAGCATTCAACCATTCGTTAAATTTATCGGGAGGCATTACAATAAGCTTCCCCTGCATGAACGAGTGCCCCATTCCGCAATATTCGGCGCACGTGATTGTAAATTCACCGAGCTGGTCGGGATAGAACCACATATAATTTGTCCTGCCCGGAATTGCATCTTCCTTTACCCTGAACGCAGGCAGATAGAAGCTGTGGTTCACATCGGCGGAATGGATCTCCATCTTGATCGGTTTATTAAGAGGAACATACAATAATGTGTCGGTTTTTTTATTGTTCGGATATTCAAAGCTCCACATCCACATCCTCGCGGTGACCTTTATTGTCATAGCATCGGGTGGAACGTTCCGCATTATCCTGAAATCGGACCACCCGGAAAAGAATATGACCAGAACCAGTATCAAAGGTATCACGGTCCACAACACTTCTAGGGTCGTACTGCCGGTAATATTTCCCGCCTGCGGATTCCTCTTTTTATTATACCTGAACATAAAGTATAGCATGGTAAAGGTCACGATTAGCAGAAGTACAGCAGATATAACTACGATCAGAATAAATGTATTATCGATATTAGTTTTATAGTTCATATAAATATCTTTTATCTGAAAGACAAATCTGAAAATGTTAATACAATTATTACTATGAAAGTAACAATACAAACGGATATAAAAACACGGAACACCGTTTTTTCGAATTTCAGGTGCATAAAGTATGAACCCACCAGCATCGATTTTGAAATGGCGATCAACAATGCCATAACAAACGTCAGAGCGCCCAGGTTAAATCCCGATACGGTGACTGTCATTGCTGTGAGCGCAACAAGTCCCAGCCACACCATTATATATGTGCCGTAACCGATCGAATGATTATCTGTTGTTTTTCCGTTCATATTCCTTTCAGTGAATTAGATAAAATAAAGGAAACAGGAATATCCAGATAATATCGACAAGATGCCAGTAAAGTCCGGAGTTTTCCAGTTTCGTATAATTAGTGCTTGTGAGTTTATTCTTAATGACTAAAGCGAGAACAATGGAGATAAATACCATACCTGCAATTACGTGAAGCCCGTGCAAACCTGTCATCACATAATACAATCCGAAATACATTATCTGTCCCTGTGACATATTCTCCAGAGCAGGTCCCTTAGGATATATACCGTGCTGAAATTTCGTGCCCCATTCAAAATATTTATTGATAAGAAATACAAGACCGGACAGGAGTGTGAAATAAAGAAGGTAAATGCACAATTTCTTCTGTCCCTTTTGAAGAGCGGCAATGGAAAGAGCTACGCTCAGACTGCTGGTCAGAAGAATAATAGTGTTCATGGCGCCGATAAAGGTATTCAGCTCGATTGCGGCGGCTCTGAAACCATCGGGATACAAAAACCTGTATGAAGCATAAAGCAGGAACATTCCGCCGAATAGGAGCAGTTCGGTAAGCAGGAACAGCCACATACCCATGCGTGAACCGATATCATCCCTGTGAACGTGTTCGTGCGTATCTTCGGACAAAGACTGACCCAATACTGCTTCCGCTTCCTGGTTCATCTGGCCTCCTTATCCGGATGCATGACGTATGTTTCACGGTCATGCACATAAGGTCCGCCTGTAACAAGCGGTATCTCCTCAAAATTTTCTACGGGCGGAGGCGAGGATGTTCTCCATTCAAGTGTAGTGCCGCCCCAGGGGTTGTCGGGTGCCTTTTCGCCTTTGATCAGGCCGCGTACCAGATTGGAAAGCATCAGTATTATTCCCGATACCATTATCCATGAACCTACTGTCACTATCCTGTGAAGTGTCTGGAACTGCGGGAGGTATGAATAATATCTTCTCGGCATGCCTTCATAACCGAGGATGAACATCGTAAAATACATTATATTGAACCCGATGACGAATGTCGTGCAGGCGATTATTGCCATCTTCTCATTATACATTTTACCGAACATTTTCGGGAACCAGTAATGGAGCGAGCCGAAAAAAATCGTGCCCATTCCCCCGAACATTACGTAATGAAAATGGCCTACAATAAAATAAGTATCCGTCAGGTGAATATCCGTAGATAAAGCTCCCTGCACGAGCCCGGTCAGCCCTCCTATCGAAAAAATAAAGATGAACGCGAGTACAAACAGCAGCGGAGCCCTGAATTCGATTGAGCCCTTATACAGCGTTGCGACCCAGTTGAATACCTTCACACCCGACGGAATTGCAACCAGGAATGTTAAGAGTGAAAAAACAACTCTCGATGTATCGCTGATGCCGCTTGAGAACATATGGTGTCCCCAAACGAGATAACCAATCATGGCGATAGCAAGGCTCGATAATGCTATTTGTTTATAACCGAAAACATCTTTTCTTGCGAACGTTGGAAGTATCTCGGATACCACACCCATTGCGGGAAGTATCATAATATATACCGCAGGATGCGAATATATCCAGAAGAGATGCTGGTATAAAAGAGGATCGCCGCCCAGAGTCGGATCGAAAATTCCGATACCAAAAGTACGTTCGAGGATTATCAGAAGAAGAGTTATACCTATCACCGGAGTTGCAAGTATCTGGATCCATGCTGTTGCATACAAGCCCCATACGAATAAAGGCATTCTGAAGAACGTCATTCCCGGTGCTCTTAATCTGTGAATGGTTGTAATGAAATTTACACCGGTTAATATAGAAGAGAAACCAAGAACGAAAGCTGCGAATACCGTAAATGAAACATTCGATGTTGTTCTTATGCTGTAAGGAACATAGAAGGTCCATCCCGTATCCGCCGCACCGCCAAATGTAAATAATGAAATTATTGCTAACAGCCCACCTGTAATATATAAATACCATGACATTAAGTTGATCCTGGGAAATGCAACATCTTTAGCCCCGATCTGCAGGGGTAAAAAGAAATTACCGAACACCGCAGGTATGCCGGGAATAATGAACAGGAATATCATTATCACACCGTGCAGAGTAAAGATCGAATTATAAGTAGATGCACTCATAATAGTATTGTTCGGCGTGAGCATTTCGAGTCTCATCAGAACACCGAGTGTCATTGCTGTGAGGAAAAACAGCATCATGGCTGCAAGGTACATCAGCCCAATCCTTTTGTGGTCGGTTGTGAGCAGCCACGCGAGTATTCCTTTTCGTTTCCCTTCAGCGTGGTAAAAATCTACCGCCGCTTCTTCTATCGGTATAGCAATTGTTCCGTTAGCCATATTAGATCTTTTTTATATTTGTTTTTTTCTTTTTCATTGTAACAAAAGCAACAAAGGCGATTATTAGAACCAGTATTCCCCCGCCGGCTATTCTCGTGATATTCAATACATATTTTCTACCTTCGGGATCATAGCTGTAGCATAGTTTCACTATCTTGGCAATCGTCGGGGTTGACTTCCCTTCCGAAGCTTCCGTCAGTGCCAGCTTTACATCGAACGGCAGAAAATCCGTTCCGTATAAATATCTCGATATCTTACCCTTGGGCGATACAGTCATTATTCCCGCACTATGTATAAAATCTTGTCCCTGCCTGATATACCTGAACCCGACAGCATTGGTTATCCTGGAGATATTGGCGCTGTCACCCGTAAGGAAACGCCATGATTCTTCCGGAATTTTCTTCTGCATGCTTTCAAAATAATTTTTCTTTTTTTCGATAGCCCGAAGGTAATCATCGGTCGGATCAAAGCTGATGGTGATCACCTGGTAATCTTTCCCCGGCTGCATATCCAGACGGTCTATAACATCTGCAATGCCGTTCATTAACGGACTGCATAACCCTGCACATCTGAAATACACAAGATTCAGAATTGTGGGTTTATTAACCAGCGAACTTAAGGTAACAGTTTGCCCGTATTCGTCAAAAAATTTGAGATCAAGCGGAATAATTGCTCCAAGCTTTTCTTCAAATCCTACTTCTATTTTTTGCTGAGGTTCCCCGAAAATTACCCTCGCATTGAAGAAAAACAATAATATCAACAAAATGGAATATTTTCCGGAAAACCTTTTTAATAATAATAATAAATACATCTTTTATGAAGCCTTGTAGCTCCTGAATATTTTTTTTAAATACTGATATACTGTTGAAATATCCTGTGAAGATAACTGATAAACATTGGTTTTAAAACCATTGTAAACAGGTTCTGTTGTAATTAAATTAACAAATTCGTTCTCATTCTCATTCCACCTTGCATTAGAGAGCAGAATTCTCACAGATTCATCAATATTCGAGCTTATTTTTTTAAATATCACTGCTCCTTCTTCATTCCCGTTCTTGATCTCACCGGATATTTTCTTCTGTTCATCATCCATTGTTTTATAATCTTTTATCACAAGCTCTTCCGCCGTTCTCACCGGTATCTGGTTCGGCTGCTTTACTCCCGCTGAGAGGCTGTATGTTTTATCCAGAGCATTCAGTTCTGGATCAGTGACTGCCGGATAATCATTCCTGAATGACTGCACGTAGTGAATCAAAGCAAACCTATCCCCGGGAGTAAGCGTACTGAACGAAGCCATGGCGGAACCAGAAATCCCTTCCTGCAGCGTTTTATAAATCTGTGTCAGTTTGGGACCGTTCTTCCATCCGGTCAGGTCATGAAAATTTCTCGGTTTGGGATTCAGGCTTGCGCCCGCAATTCCGTTGCCGTCACCATTTTCACCGTGGCAGCTGACACAATTAGCAGTAAATAGTGTTTTCCCTTTTTCGACCATCTCCGGTGTAGATACACTAAGTTTCTTTACATCCACCGGGGGAGAAATTGCTCCTTTTACCGCAGGCAGGTCCAGCTCTTCAGTCGTTGCTGTATCGCTTCCTGCAGGTTTCGGAGGCACTGCCTCTTCCGTAGAAAAATATTCTATATTGTTGAGATAAAGGATCCCGAGCCCTATTATCAAACAAATGATAAGGACATATAGCAAACCATACAATCTTAAGAAAACATTTTTCTTAGTATTGACTTCGAGATTTATATTATCATTTTCTCCGAGCATCTATTGATACCGATATATTAATACAAATGAAAATCCAATCCCCTTTGAAGCTTTGGGTCTCCAATGGGCATCAGGTTGTATTTTTTTGTTTGAGCATAAAATACAAGTATTATTACCCCTACCACCAAAAGTAAAAATCCTAGCTCTATCCAGCTGAATACAACCGATTGGCTGTATGCAGGCATAATAAGCCAGTAGAGATCCAGAGCCGTACCGAACAATATCCATAGTGACATGAATTTCAGCCGTTTAGCATCCATCTTCGAGGGCTGGGACAGTAATCCCGCATAAGGAATAACAAAACGTACCAGTATTAATGCAACCGAGACAAACTTCCAGTTGCCCTGCCACCGCATCAGGAACCAGGTTGTCTCTTCAGGCAGATTGGCATACCATATCAGAAGGAACTGGCTGAACGCAATATAAGCCCAAAAATTTATAAAAGCGAAAAGCAGAGCACCAAGGCTGTAATAATGTTCACTGCGTAATTTTGGACTAAAATATCCGTTTTCGTTCAATGTTACGACTGCGTATGTAGTTGCCGCCAATCCCGCAAGAACAACAACTGTAATAAAGTAGATCCCGAAAATTGTGGAATACCACATAGGTGCAAGGCTCATCAGCCAATCGATAGCTAAAACGGATAAGAGAATCACTGAAACAGGCATAAATGCTGCAGAGAACTTAACGTTTGACCTGGTCAGTTTTTGATCCCCGGACTCATCCTGTTTTACGGAATTTCGTGTGAAGACCAGATAAAACATGTAGAGTACGATAAAGATCACTGCATAACGGATCCAGAAGAATGTTATATTCAGGTACGGTGATTTATGGACTAAATGTTCATTGCTTTGAACAATAGAAGCTGATGCCCATGGGAATGTGTTCTTAAGATCGAAGAAAAAAGGAACCGCGAATATAAGCATAAAAGGAAGTGATGCCGAAAAGAATTCGCTCACCCTTCTCATCGGTGTACTCCAGACCGCTCCTGCGATATACTCCAGACCGACCAGTATCGAAGAACCAACCGCAACACATGCAAGGAATAACAATATTAAGATATTACTGAACATGCTTCTCTGAGCATCCACCAGGTATGCGACCACAACCAGAATCAAACCGACACCGGTCAATATCCATCCGATCTTATTAATTCTTAAAGGAAGCTCTTTCTTTTGATAATCCATTTATTTATTTAATCCTTCCACGTCCGAATCTTTTGCATTCTGTGATCTTTGTAAAACTCTTATATAATGTATTATCGCCCACCTGTCATCCCTCGAAATAGATTTCTCATAGCTCGGCATAATATTATTCTGCCCGTTTGTTATCACGTTATAAATAATCCCGTCAGGCCAGTTCCTAATTTTATCCGTATGCAGTGACGGCGGATTCGGGAAAAATCCGTGCAGGCGGCTATCCCCTTTCCCGTAATATCCATGGCAGGGACTGCAGAACGTATTAAATCTCACTTTCCCTTTTTCGATCACTTCCGGTGTTACGGGAAGAGGGTTTGATAAATATTTAATTAACGAATCGGGCATACCCTTATATTCGTAAGGTATATATCCCCTTGCAACGGTACCTTCTACGGGCATCCGCATAGAGTATCCGTCAGGAAAATATGTGCTGGTTGATTGCGTGACAACCCTCGGCTGGTCCCACATCCATGAGAACGGCTGCATGAATAACAGGCGGTTCAGTGTGAAATACGTTGCTCCCGAGGTAATAACTATTATTATTATAAGAAGTCCGATAAATTTCAGATCAAACATCTTCGGCTGCTCTGTGACCTCCTCATAATATATATGTTCAATTTCTTTTCCTCCTAACGTAGATAAAAAATCTCTTACTTTTTTCTCATCGAACAGCGGGTCTATCGTAAGAATATTTATGCCGAACTTATCCATCGAGACCTTTTTCATATAATTGGTATTATGTATCGGATGGCTCGCCGAGGGGAATCGGAACATGACAAAAAGCAAACCGACAACGGTAAAAATAGCCGAGAACAATACAGTCAGCTCAAACGTGATGGGTACAAATGCAGGCCAGGTAAAATACGGCTTGCCGCCTATCACAAGCGGATAGCTTGAGATCGCTACCCATGACATGAATGAGAATGCAATACCTGCTCCGAGCAGTCCAAAGAATAAAGTTATAAACCCGACCTTCGTTGATTTAAGGTTCATAGCTTTATCTATCCCATGCAGCGGGTAAGGAGTATTTACATCGAATTTGGTATAGCCCGCTTTAACGGTTTCTTCGGAAGCATGAATTATTCCGTCCGGTGTATCAAAAATCGCCGATATGGAATATAATCTGCTATCCATGATATACTCCGTTATGAGACGGCTGTGCACCGTCAATACTTGCTTTTACCTCGGAGATCGAA
>JBEKSX010000105.1:0-9978 GCA_049516635.1 Ignavibacteria bacterium
CCGCCGTATACGCGGAAGAATTGATCAAGATTACGGATTTTCTTTCTCATTCTGAAGTAGACGGACGGGAGAGCATCTTCTATTCCTCCGTCCAGTTCCTCTTTAAGCTCACTGCTAATAAATTCATTCTCAAATTCTTCAAGCATTTCATCCAGCAATCCGTTCGGGTCTTCGGTATATTCGGGGAATATTTCTATATCTTTTATCATGATGCATAAAATTTATTTTCTTCTGCGGCTCTCACGGGTAAGGTTCATAAGGTATTCATCCCTTTTTATGCCGAGAACTTTGAACACCAGGAATTCATAATAATCGTATTCATCCCATCTGTTCTCTACGTCTTTCGGATCAAGGTGATAATGTTCTGCTATGTCGTGTATCATTTTCTCATAAATAAAATTTTCCGGTATCTGTAGGTAAGCGGGCATCCTGACCCCGGACTCGCGGAAGAGTCCCGCAAACTGCTTCAGAAGCTTATCCGCTTTATTATGAACTTCCCCGTGCTTAAAAAAAAATCGCTCAATATCATTCCCGCAGAATCAAGTATCATTTCATAACAATCGCCGTTCTCTTCGATGAATCTTTTCCAGTCCGTACTACTTTCAGTGAATAGTGCCAGGCATTCTGCGAGGTTATCGCCCTCGCTCAGGAATCCGAGAATGCTCATCCCGCAAAGGAAAAGCTCTCCGCTGTTTTTCGCATCACCCATATCGAAACCTGTTATATCCTTCACATGCTTCATCAGCCTTGCTGTAAAGATGCAGGTCTCTTTCTGAAGCCGCAGCTTCATGGGTTTTGCCTTCACCTTTATTCCGAGTATATCGTAATCACCGCTAAACGTCTGGAAACGAGTCTTCGATTCTTCGTTTTGTTCTTTTGTCTCTATCATTATTTCACCGTTATTGATAATTGATCCGCCGCGGCGGATTGATAATTGACAATTGATTATAGGTTTGGCTCAATTACTTCTTCCTGCACAGAATAACCTTCACCGGCAGAGATATTGTAGTTTCCCGAAAGTCCGATGACGGGAAGATCAGCTGTACTCACTGAAATAGCTGACTTGTTATTCATAATTATCCCTTTTAATTCCGGTTCTCTTCCCGGTGCAGAAGCTTTGTAGTAACCGGGGAGCTTTACTATCCCTATATATCGGTATTTCTGGAACCCGTCACGCGAAATCCCTGCATGCTGGAATATCGCCCAGCGGTATTTGTTTGCATCCCTGGTCAGGAACTGCTCCGTAAATGCATCATCCTGAAGCGAGGTAAATACCAGCGAAGCTTTGAAGTCCTCCTTTTTCGATGCGAACTGTCTTTTGCCTTCATCGTAAACGGGCGATTCTTCCTGCCCGAATTCGAAATCGGATTTCATCCTGCCGAAACCGAGATGCCAGCCGTCACTGTAATACGCCCGCGCAGAAGCACCAGTGCCGTTTCCTCCCGTAAGCTGTACAACCGGCGCTGAAGTGTAACCGCTTCCCGAATTGGTCAGACGGACCGCAGATACCTTCCCGCCGCTGATGATTGCGATTGCAGAAGCTCCGTTTCCGCCGCCTCCGGTGAATTCAACTGCGGGTACCTGTGTGTAACCCGAACCGCCGTTCGTTATTTTGACAAACGATACCTGCCCCAGATTTACATCCGCTCCGCTGCCGTCTATCCTCTTGTACCACCATAATGAACTGCCTTCTTCGTTATGTGCAGTCCCGTCATATAGATCTATTACCGGTGTCAATTTTCTTCCTCCTGATTAATTATTTTTAGTATAAAGTTATTTGTGCTATTTCTATTTAGTCTTTGAACTCTGTTTTCTCCCCTTTACGAAAGGGGAGTACCCCCGATGATAATCGGGGGGAGGGGTTCACCCAATTTCATCCGTAGCAAACTCCAATTCCCCGAAGTGTGCTATCACCCCATGATACTCTGCATCATATTTATTCTTGATATCGAGATAAGTATGCTTCCTCACTTTTCCATTCAAAGTGAAATTGGTGTTAAAAGCTTTGCAAATCTCTGAACAAAGTGTATCGAAGCTCTTTTCACTGTTGTTCTCAAAATTATATCCGTAGACCAGTTTGAACAGCCATGTTCTCTTTATGTAAAGTTCTTTTGCTTGACCTTCTGCACCCGATGCTGTTCTGGTTTTGCACCTAAACATAAGTGCGTTCAAAACGCTGTCCTTGACAAAGAGCTCTTTCAGCTGCGCCTGGTCTTTTGCATAGACCATCCTGTCATATACCTTTCCTATTCCGCTTACCGACTCCGCAATTTTCTTAATTTCATTTTTTATATCATCCAGCATGTTAGTTCGTCAAGTTAATAAAGTTTGTAAGGTTCATAAGGTTCATCAAGTTTGTAAAGTTCGTAAAGTTTATCAAGTTCGTAAAGTTCTTTATGATATCATTGAACATTGATTATTGAATATTGTCCAAAGGACTCCTTCGGAGAAAATTGATCATTGAAAATTGTTAATTGTTTGATCTGCCGAACTCGCTTCCTGCTCTAAATTTGTTCCGTTCAGTTCGGATACTTCTATACCCAGCCATTGTGCTGCCTGTCCGAAAAGCTCCTTAGCTAACTGTCTGTACTGGTCTGTCATTTTGTCATAGGAAGACATTTCCGAACCGATGGAAGGGTTCACGTTCTGCCCGTACCTGCTCGCAAGCGCAAGTAAATAAATGCCCGCGGCTATATTGCATATGCAGAAGAAATCGCTGTCCGGAGATGTTATTACCGCAGGGTTTGCATTATCGAATCCGTGCTGAAGGCTGAAATTTATCCTGTACGTATCTTTTATATCGTAAACGAACCTCAGCATGTATACATTGCTGTCACTGAGAAATATTCCGAAATCGCTTTCGTTAAGATAGCAAGGGGGAGTGTTATCTAAAGGATATTCGATAAAATTCACCGAGCTGAATCCTATTTGCCATTTCTGAGGCAGTTCAAATATTCTTGATGGAGTCTCAATTATCTTTTTCTCTATTTGCTCAAGCGGTCTGTACTTGGAATATACCGCCGTTGCTTCATCAAGGTACTGAACTGCATCTGTCTTCTTGATGGAAGCACCCGCAGTTATCATTGTTAGATCGCCTGCAAGTGTTATTTGTCCGGGGACATCCGTATCTATCACAGTTGCGAATTTTGAGTTTACGCTTTTATCATCGATATAAACTTCATCGCCTTTCTTGAAATCCGCATTGGTATTTACAGGGAATTCCGTATCGTTTCCGCTCAGCTTGCCATCTCCGGTCGTAATTGCAGTCTTTATGAATTCACAGGCAAGGTCTTTGACCTTTAGCTCTATCTGGTTAAGGAACTGTATTTTATTCTTCGGCATATTGTGATAATTTAAAATTTTTTATTCATCAACGTGGAGGTTGCCTCGTTGTCATTCTGAGGGAGTGTAACGACCGAAGAATCTCATGTCATCTAAGGAGGAGATCCTTCGCTTCGCTCAGGATGACAGGTTGGTACCAAAGAGACAACCTCCCGCTTTTATTGTTGCATTATGCAACTATTGCTCCCACAAAGCTTCTGTGGTCGAGCACATCTCCGTCGTACTCATGTCTTATCTTATAGCGTATCTGGTCATTGGTAAAATATGAGCCCTGCGTCGGCAGATCTGAAACGAACAGTTCGGGTTCCTCCATACCGTGCAGGAAGCCTATCTCGATGGTCGGATATTCCATCGGGTCAGCTAACAGGTACCAGTTGTTGGCATCGGTTGTGTGAGCAATCGTGATCGGCTCTATCTGCCATGTCTGGTGGAATGCGGGAACCGGGTTGTTCAAGCCGAACGCAGTAGTGGTGAGCTCATAAGCGGTCTTGTCAAGATCACCCGGTACAAGCAAGTATTTCGGTTTGATTCCGATCTTCTTACCGCTGTCGAGCTCGGTCTGATTACGCATTATGCTCCTCGCATTTGAAAATGAGATATCGCTCAATGCCGCAGTCAGCAGGTTTCCGCCGTGGCTCGCATGGAAAAGCGCCACCCCGTCATAATCCATCACGGGATTCGTTATGATCAGGTCGAACACAAATTCATAGATAGTCCTTGCGGCTGCCTGCCCCATCCTTATAGGAATTTTCCTTATTGCACCAAGGTCGTCATTGACTATCATCTCTCTCGTGATGGTTTCCAGGTAGCCTCTCTTGCGGATATTGTAAGTTATTTCTTCATCGGTGGGGGAAGCGGCTGCCGTATAAGCAGCGTTCTCGTTCACTACCGGCAGGTTTGCATAACCTCCCATGCGTGCAACTGTGTTCGTCTTGAAATCCTGCCTCGGAACAATCTCGCTCACCAGCTTTCTCCAGCTTTCGTTGTATGCGCTGAAATTGTATTCCTTCACCATACTTTTGTTCAAAGCATTCTTGAAGATACTGGCAAAGTCGGTTGTAATAAGAGCTTCCGAGAGGACACCCCTGCCGTTCTGTTTCATGCCGGTAACGTGATAATCGCCTGTTACACTGCGGTACCATTCTTTTACAGAGAACATGTTCGAAGCGCCCGAGTTCGCATATTCCTGTTTCTCGGCTTCGGTCAGCTTCGATTTTGCGAGAGGGGAGAGGAGCATGTATTCGAGCTGTTTTTCGGCTTTGTCTACAGCATCCTGTGTTACGGTAATATTATCGGCGCCACCGTTGTCTATTACGGCGGGATTCAGCTCTGCAAGGATTTTCTGCTCCAGCTTCATAGCATCTTCAAGCTCCTTCTGCTCGAATATCTTTCCCTCGAACTGTTTCCTCACTTTTTCTTTAACGATCCAGGGAAGTTTGCTCCTTGTCAGCGCATTCTGAAGCTGTGCTTCGCAAAGAAGCTTCTTTGCTTCGGTCACAACGTCGTTTATGCTGTCACTGCCGGAATCATCGGAATCAAGCCGCATAGCTTCGCTGATGAGATCGAAAATTTTTTGTTTTAATTCAGGATTCATATTTTTTTCCTTCTTTATATTATTTGAATTATTGTGATTTGAGTTGCTTCCTTCGATAAGTGATATCAATCTGCCACCTGCGTTTCCGAGAGGGACAGGGTCAACCGACTGCAGTGATTCGATCTGCGTTACGACTGCAATGTACCTGTCCTTGAGCTTTTCAATAACGTACTTCCCCAGTCCGCTTATGCTCAACCCGATATGCTTTGCGGATCTCCATGCTTTGTTCAATTTCTTCCTGAAAGCTTCCGCAAATTGACTACCTTTGCTGAGGTTAAAGATACCTTCAACCTGCTTCCTTTCGTCATTCCATTTCACATCCGTGAATATTCCGACTATACGGTTGACTCCGGTGTTTGTACCGCGAAGATGTTCCTCTTCGGTACGGAACAATGCCGGAACGTTTTCGAACAGCCCTTTTTCTACAGCTTCTTTCAATACATTTTCGGTATAATTTTTATATATCGGGACTTTCCTGCCGTCGAGCTCAGCAAATGCGTTGGCGGAATTGGTCAATCCCGCTTTGATGATAACGCACCTGTACTTTGAACCGCTTCGGTTGATCTTCGAACTTTCGTTCAGCTCTATCCCGGAAATTTCTATGAGGTCTTTTATGTTATTTTCGTTCATATTTTTTAATTTGAATTCGAACAAACAAAAAAGGGCAACCTAATTCCTGAATAAGGAATTAAATTGCCCTTGCTACTTACACCCCCCGGTAATTGTATCGGGGTATTACGGTTTGGCTACCGGCTTAATCGATCTGAGGTTCTCTCTGCCCTCTTATTTTAAAGATCTGTCATAAATCTAAATAACTTTTTTCCGTTTGTCAAGAGTATAAGAAAATATATTTTCATAAAGTCATGATATATCTGAAATTATAATATTGATTAAATTATTCTATAGTATTAATTCAGATTGTGAAAAATTAACGGATTCAAAACATTTATTTTAACAGAATTTTAATTTTGTTAGAAATAATTGTTATATAGCTTCATATTATAAAATAATATATGATTTATATCTGAATAACACAGCTATATTACTTTGGGTATTTTATCCACAGTAGTCTTTAAACAACTTGCTAAAAGATTGATTTATTACTTTTATCAGACTTGACAAGCAGATTTATCAGGAAAGTAAATATGCTGAACAGCAGTGCCGCCCAGAAAGCGCTCCAGAATCCCGATACGTAAAATCCGTGAACGAACATCCCGGCAAGATAGAACACCAGAGCATTAATAATAAACGTAAATAATCCTAGTGTAATAATTATTATGGGCAATGAAAGAAAGCTCATAATGGGTTTCAGGAATGCGTTCAGCAAACCCAGCACAAGAGCCATGACTATCGTAGTCATCAGGCTTTCAGATCTGACACCGGAAAATATGTGTATTACAATCAATAATGCTATACTATACACAAGCCATTTTAATAAAAAACTTCTCATTGTACCTCCTTAATTTTGTACAATTTCTATTTATTTTTTTTAAAAATAAAGAGATAATTCACTTTCTTTTTCCCAATTCTCTCCTTCTTTCCGTTATCATAAACCTTAGATTATTATGCCTCCTAAATGATTTATTCCCTGCGCTTTTGGGAGTGCGTTTTCTGCCCGGTTCAATTTTAGTAACCGGAGCATCTATCTCATTCGATAGATGCTCCTGAAGTGCTTTACCTATACAATTCTTTTCTTCTTCCATAATTGTAGTAATAAAAAATTATTAAAATCCGAGAAATCAGTACAATCCTTCAAATCTGCGGTTCAGATTTCTCCTTCTCTATCATTGCCTTCTCATCCTCTTCTGTTATATCATAGCCTATCATATCCGCCATGCTCCTGAATATCCTTCCCGCTGTTTCACGTGACAGCCATTTGTTGTTTTCCGCCTGTTCGAGTATGCCGGTTATCTTTGCCAATCCCTGACCTATCCTGTCGAAATCCCTGCGTTCGAATTCCGGTGCGATGATGTTTATAACTACCCTGTCGAGCTCATCCTTTGTGAGCGTGAATCCCTCGCGTGTATTATATGCTTTGTGCAAAGCAAACCTTAACATGGTCTGCAGGATGTAGATAATATACTGCTGCCTGTTTTTTAGCTGACGCATTATCGGAGTGCCCTGCTCGACTGCTGTGGCTAGATTCGTGTTCCCGCCATCGGCGAACCAGTGCTCTGGATATCCCTGCGAACCAAGGACAATGTTTTTGTACAGCCTCACTATCCCGGACGGATCGGCATTATTTATTTCGGGAGAAAGTATGCTGAACTTCACTTTTTCGTTATGGACGAACCTTGCCAGGTTCTGCGTGATGGGATTCTGCTTTTTCCATTCCTCAATTTTCCTGTCATCCGCACCCTGAAGCTCAACGTCCTGAAAATATTTTGAGAGCACGTTAACGAACTGCAGTGTGTTATATAACAGCTGGTCGAGCATATCCAGCCAATCTGCGCTTCCGAGAAGATCGCTCACGCCTTCGGGCTGGTTGCTGACATTGTTTATCGCGAAATAGAAACATTCGCCGTCCATCAGACCGAAATCGCTGTTTTTCAGGTCATCATTTAATCGAATCACGTCGAGAGTATGCGGTTTATTTCCGCTGCCGATTCCTTTAAGTTTTATCTTAACTATGTCTTCCACGTTCAAAGGATTCGTTACAACCCTCTCCACATTTTTCGGGTCGATGAACCCCAGCTTCACCTGTCCGTTCACTTTGTTTACGAATACGGGGAGTATCAGCATCCCGTTCAGTGACAGGTCGAACCCTTTTTTCTCGAACCGCAGGTCCATACGGTTTATTTCCCAGAACTCATCCAGCACTTCCTGCGCCTGCTTAATTTTCTCTTCGCTCAGGTCCTTGCCGGTCACAGCGTACTTGAACCCATCTCCGAAAATAAAATCGTTGCGTATCTCGAGTATGCGTTTTGCCAGCCCGTTCTTGAGGAAAAGCGAATAGACAATTTCAAGCTGTCTGTCACGAGTTATGGGATTCAATCCTTTTACGTTGATATCCGAGAGCCGCCTGTATTCGTAATCATCGTAATCTATCCCCGTTTGCGGTGTGCCGTACAATAACCGCGTTTCGGCAAGCTGTTTAAGCTTGCTGTCATCAATTCCCAGAAGTTTTGATGCAATTAGTTTTTGTAATTTGTTCATTTAGTTTTCTCCTGTTGTTAGATTATTATATAATAATTAGAATGTTGGTTTTTCATTTTATGTTTTGACCACCCCTTTCATCCCCTCCTTACCAAGGAGGGGACAGAGGGGAGGTCTTTAAAAAAATAAGCCGAAACTATATCCCTTAGATTCGGGATTAATTTCGGCTTTGCTACTTGCGCCCTTAACAGAACTATGCTACATCAAAGGCTAAATTTAAGCTTTGGCTGAGCTTGCGAATATTTATTTTCTCATTATCATTTCATAATGTTTTACAGATACATCTTCTCTAATACTTTTAATGCAATTTATCAATTGAGAAAACAAAATTGGTGGCAGTGCTTGTTTATATTGAATTACAAGATTTTGATTAACACCATTTGTAAACTCTAAGTTAGAAAATTCAAATAATTCGTGTAATTGTATTAAAGTATTAGAATGAAAAACTTGAACGTTTTGTTGAGGTACGTAAAATGCTTTCAAGTTTTGGTTACAACCAATAGAATAAGATTTTCCACGTAAATTAGATGTGGTCTTTGCAACAATATATGGTTCTTTATCATTCGATGGTTCAAAAAGAACGATGAAATATTTTATACCACAAGTACCATCTGAAAATGGAAATTTTAAGTGATAATAGATATCACCTTTTGGCATAATGGAAAATATTATATTCTATTTTTTAAGGGAAAAGCTCTCAAGATTTCATCTCGATCGGTCATCAAATCTGAAGCGTAAGTTGCGTCAATTTTTGAATCTTTATCAATTGCTAGTGAATATTCTATCTTCTTATTTTTTCCTTTGTCTTTAATCGTTTTGTCCCATGGGTGATTTCTAAAATGAGAAACGTCTGATATCATTTTTGCATCTACATCTCGGTATATATCCACTAATTCTTTCATTATTCTCTGTTCTCTTGGTGTGAAAACAGAAATGTTGAGTCTAGCTTTAGCTTTTGCTTTAAACATACCTCCGCTTTTCTCTGAGAATTCAGCTTTAAATGGTTCAATGACTAAAAAATCAGAAAAATCATCAGGCACCTGATTATCCTTTACTTCATTGTATAGATCAAGTGGTACTGGGCCAAAATCTAATGCATAATAGTCCAAGTTTGTAACATTTTGTCCGGTCTCTTTATAATGTCTAAAATCTAAGAAATATAAAAGCTTGAAAATCTTAAGTTTAGAGGGCAATTTGACATTTTTAGAGAAGTAGAGAATAGCATTAAGAAGTTTTTCTCTGTAGATATTATTTAATTTCATTTTTATAATGTAAATTAATATATAGTATATTATACTTTTAAACAATGATATTCGTGAATAGTTCGTGTTTAACGAATTCAAATCAACATAAATCTTCCAAGAATATATTCAATATCGTTAATTTTAATAGCTTTGAACGTAGTAATTGAACGCTTCAAATTCCATTGACAATCGATAATTTTTTATATTCCTATTTTCTCAGTCACGCACTTATATTCACTATCGCTTCTATCTTCCATCATACCCGAAAACCTTGTGTTCCAGTACTTCAAAAAATTGCAGTACACCAATGCATCCTCGGCATCGGGCGACCTGCCCAGCCGTCTTTTAATTTCCTCCTTCGCTTCTATTTGTATCCTGCCCTTCGAATTGAAATAATATTTTATCGAGCTTAATCCGTCCGCAAGGTCTTCATCCTGCGGGATGGATATCATTCCGATATCCTGTTTGAACATCCAGTACATCTGTGCGCGTAGATTGACGAACTCCTCGGTTTGTCCCAGCGGCAGGGGATTACTACCTCCGTGAATTTCTATAAGCTCGGTGTCAATTTTTCCCTCATCACGATTTTCTTTCAGTATATCAAATACTCCCGCTCCTATGCCGTCACAATCCACGCCGACT
>JBEKSX010000106.1:0-9434 GCA_049516635.1 Ignavibacteria bacterium
TAGCAATATTTATCAGTAACCTGGCAGCTTCATTCATAACTTTTTTGCTACTTCTGCCGATTGTATTTAAGAACCTGTCATTTACATACAACAGTAAGCTTCTGGATGAATTATGGAGATTCTCTCTTCCTTACATACCCTCAGGTCTTGCGTCGAATATGATCATCGTGGTCAGCAGACCTATAATGCAGTTCTTAACCGATGAAGCTACTATTGGAATATTCCAGGCAAACCTAAGGATGGCCATTATCATGTCACTTATTGTTCAGATGTTCGAGTACGCTTGGAGACCTTTCTTCCTGAATAATGCTAATGAACCAAATGCGAAACAAATATTTTCAAAGGTGATGACTGTATTTGTCGGGTTTGCTTCTCTCTTATTAATAGTATTAACGTTTTTCATAGAAGATATAATCAAAATTCCTTTACCTTACAGGGGTCACCTGATAGGTGTTAAATACTGGGGAGGGGTTTATATCGTACCCATAATATTGCTGGCTTATCTGTTTAATGGCATTTACATTAATCTTATGGCAGGGATATATATCGAAAAGAAAACGAAATATCTGCCTCTAATTACTGGACTCGGTGCCATTATCACCATAGCGTTCAATTTTATTCTTATACCCATCTGGGGTTTGACAGGTGCCGCTCTTGCTACATTCTTCAGCTATTTCTCAATGGCGGTATATATCTACTATGTTTCCCAGAAGTTTTACCCTATCAAGTACGAACTTAATAAGATCTTTTTAATATGTTTAATAAATACAGCTGCACTGGGTTTGTACTATGCAATGTTCTACCACCTCATTCCCTCGAATTGGATTATAAAAATTCTGTTTTCAATTGTCTTGATGGCCGGGATTGCTATGGTTTCGGGTTTATCAAAAGCAAGGAGACTGATCTTTAATTCAAAACCTGCCTAATGTCCGTGACCGTGATGTTCCGCATGAAGGTCACGAAGCATCTCTTTTTTGTTAATTTCAGCTTTAGCTGATAATGACACTATGTAGGAGGGTACACCCACATCATTCATCACGCATGGAACTAGCACCGAGATGAAAATTATGGGGATAAATAACAAAGCTTTCAATGATAGAAAGCCTACCCCGTAAGAAATGAGATATAATCCTGCGGCAAGAGAAGAAATCAATATGTGGGCTGAGTGAGTGTAGCGTGAGAGTTTCCGGATATATTTTGACAGGAAAAATCCCAGCAAAGCACCCGAAATAATGAATGTCCACGCGAGCATTGGTTCTTCGATAATGCAAACATGGAAGCTCATATTGTAGCTTAATAACAAACCGCCTGCATAAGGAAAGATAATATCGCTTAATGTGCATGTAATTGCAGATGTAGCTATAGCCAAAATGACTCCCAGGAGCATATTACGACTATATGTACTAAAAAGAGCTGAAGGGGTCAGCGAAGCAAAGAACAGGTGGGAAATGAAAAACCCGTCAAACAGATCTTTCGAGAGAAGAGTGCTGCCGGTATAAGAAGAAAATAAATATTTACGGGAGAGTATGAGCAATATTGCAGCTATTATCACAGCTAAAAATGTAAAACGGATGTGATTGGATAGCTCAACTGCAAATATATTGTGTTGTGGATATTTAGTCTCTATTATTGGAATCTCTTTCTTTGGGATCATTTATTATTGATTCCTGATTAGTATTAGAATAAAACAATCTAATTTTCAAAATTATTTGTTATATAATTACGATTCAACTCAATAACTAAAGCAAAAAGAGCTGTTTACTTTGATTTTAATTTCTCCTAAAAGCTTAATTTTATAGGTTTGATTAAGAAAAGAATTTGAACTAAATTAAATAACATTTTTGATAAAATATAACTGAAATATTGAAAAATAGGCTAAAATTAGCAATATTATTTTTTATTATTGTAATTATTGACTTTCCTGTACTCTCTCAAACTCTCGAACACCCGCAACAAACGCTCACGGATACTTCAGGAAACACTAAAGACACCGGGACTGCTGTCAGGATAATTTCTACCGATACATCTTCTGTTTCTATTCTTCAGAAAGTTTCCTTGCAAATTGAAAGTTCCGAAGATGCGGATGCCGTAATAGAGGATTACCTGAGCGATTTGTTCCCAATAATATCCGATAAATGGATAACAGAGATTGAAGCTTCGAAAGAGATAAGCAGTTCCATTGTTAATGATTCGCTGGGAATTTATGATTCTGATGTGAATTTTTACGTACCCCGAAATTTTCTGGATGAAAGGCCCAAAATATTATGGGAATTGAACATTCCTGCATTCGAATCTCATCTTTACCAGATATATAATAAAGATACGATCTACATCGATACCTGGCCAAATGTGGTAGGTAAACCGAGTACGAAGACATTCACCGGGCACTATCAGGCATTCCGGTTGAGGAACTGGCCTTACTGGAAAGACCCGGAATCACCTGATTCAGTAAGACCCACTCCACCGGGTCCCAATAATCCCCTGGGTTTATTTGTTGTTCACTATGACGAAAATTCGCTGCGTTACTTCCACGGGACGAATAAAAATTATCTCCTAAAAAAAGAGTACCGGGCACTCTCGCACGGATGCGTAAGGAATGAAAACGCTAATATTGTAAAGATGAAAAAGTTTATTATAAACAAGGTTATTAAAAACGATGACCTGTCTTACTGGATGGGAAGCAAGAAGTCGATGACATACGAAATAAAAGAAGATGACAAGTTCCCGGTGAGGATAATATACAGGACTTTTGACATCAAAAATGACGATGGCGGTGATTATATTATTTTTTATAAGGATGTATATAATTACGGCGGAGGCGAAGAGTTAAGCAAATTTGATGATCCCTCACTTATTACTTTGACAACAACCGAGAATGTTGCAAATGAACTTAAAACGAAATATCCCTCAAAACAATCTACGAATGATACATTAATACCAATATTAGATTATCTGATCTCGAATCATAAAGATTATCATAAGTATTACTTTGGTGATCTTTTATCGAATGGTCCAGGAAACTGAATTTATTCTCACCGGAACAGGAACTGGATTTTCTGCTGAATAGGTGAGGATAGCATAAACGTCTGATATACAGGATGACATCAAAATCCATTTGGTATTATTTTAAAACCTGCATGCGTCATAAATGTACCGGGAGAGTATTAATTTACGCAATCTGTGTTCATTTTATCTCTGACGGTATAATAATTTCGCAGCAAAAGGATTTTAATGATGTTAATTACAAAAAATATTATTCCGTAATATCACGCAGTGATAGTGTAATAAACCTCCCCGATAAATTCCTCATAGAGAATACCGTAACGGTCTATACGGATTCAATTAAAGTAATACCTGCAAATTATGATATGGATTACAGGTTCGGCAAGATTCGGTTTAACTCATTCTACCTGCGCGAGCTCCGCTCTGATTCAACAAAAAAAAATTGGGCTGTAATCATTACTTATCAGAATTACCCGTTCGATATCCCTGATGTTTACTCCAATTTTGAGGTACTTGCAAAACTTGATACTACAAAGACAGACAGCGTAAAGATCGCTGAAGTGAAACCGGATGTTATGCAGGATATCTTTTCAGGTACAAACCTGGAAAAGTCAGGGAGTATTTTCAGGGGATTTACAGTCGGCAAT
The DNA here is from genome assembly GCA_049516635.1 of Ignavibacteria bacterium. GTDB lineage: Bacteria > Bacteroidota > Ignavibacteria > Tepidaquicellales > OLB5 > JBEKSX01. The sequence continues at coordinate 3,651 of JBEKSX010000106.1, forward strand.
AACCGTGACCTGACGTTAAACTCCGGTTTCAGGCTGCAAATGACTGGTAAACTATCACAGGATATAGACATAACTGCAGCCTTGACTGATGAGAACACGCCGATCCAGCCCGAAGGAAATTCCCAGAAGCTTCAAGAGCTGGATAAAGTGTTCGTTGAATTAAAATCCAAAAATATTACAACCACGCTCGGAGATATAGATGTAAATTTTTCAAATCTTAATTTTTTTAATTTTTCAAGCAAGGTGCAGGGAGCAAAAGGTTATGCGTCCCTCGATAAATCTGAGCTTTTTATTGCGGGTGCTATCACGAAGGGCAAGTTCAACACTAATACATTCAACGGGAGCGATGGTGTGCAGGGTCCCTATAGACTTATAGGAAGCAATAATGAGGTGGATATTGTGGTCATTGCGGGCAGTGAAAAAGTATACCTTGACGGGGTTACTATGGTTCGGGGTGAGACCAATGACTATACCATCGATTATACGAACGGTCAGCTCACTTTTACCAACAGAAGGGTTATTACATCTGTTTCAAGAATTACCGTAGATTTTGAGTATTCCGACAGGAAATATTCGAGGAGCATGATAGCAGGACAGACGAAAACTTCGTTGTTCAATGATCGTCTCAAGCTGGGATTCTCTTATATCCGTGAAAAGGATGATGAGACCAAACCCGTCGATTTTACCTTATCCGATTCTGATAGGGTAATTATGCAAAATGCAGGGAATGACAAATTCAAAGCATCCAAAAGCGGCGTTGTCTTTCTAGGCAGGGATAGTACTGGAAGAGCGCTCGGGCAGTACATCCAGCTGGATACGATTGTGAATTCAAATCGATATACCTACTATAAGTATTCGCCGGGAAGCGATAGTGCTCTTTACGAGGTCTCGTTCACTTTTATTGGAGCCGGGCAGGGAGATTATATCAGCCTGAGTGCATCCTCGTTCCAGTTTGTCGGGGTCAAACAGGGCAGCTATCAGCCGATCGTCATTTTGCCACTGCCCACAATGTATCAATCCGGCGATCTCAGCATTGACCTGGCAGTCTCAAAATCATTGGTTATCAAAATGGAGAGTGCAGTAAGTGATTTCAACCGTAACCTGTTCTCTGACCTGGATAAGAACAATGACAAGGGAATTGCTTTTAACACCGATGTAATTTTCAATAATAAAAGCTTTAAAATTGGTAAAATTACCTTTGGGAGTGTAGGCCTTGCGATCAAAGAGAAATATTTGAACAAGAACTATAATTCCCTCGACCGTCTTAACCCGGTGGAATACAACAGGGTGTGGGATATCCAGGACAGCTCAAACCAGAGCGAAAACGTAACCGAAGCTGAGCTAAAATTGCAGCCCAGGAATTTTATCATACTTCAAGCTACGGGTGGATTTGACAAGCGAGGACAAAACTTCAATGCTTCAAGGGGTTCGGTAAATTTCAATTTTTTAGGAGATAGTATATCATTGCCTTCCCTTCTTTATAATGCGGATTTTATATCAAGTAAGGACAATTCAATCGATTACAGGGGCTTCTGGGTAAGGCAGAACGGGATGCTTGATTATAAGATTGCTATGAAGGATAAAAAGTGGGGGCTTTACGATCTTTTCCTTCAATTCAATGGTGAGGATAAAAAGACTAATTCCACAAATTTTGATACATCCAGCACAGGCAGTTTCCGTTTTTATGAATTTAAACCGGGTGTGAACATCTTTAACCTCTCGCATTTTGACATGAGCTATAGTTTCGATTACCGTACCGATGATATTTATGAAAGCGGAGACCTTTCGAGATTATCCAGATCGTTTACCCATAATTACTCGTTACGCATAAAAGATTTTGATTTCTTATCTTCAAACTGGGATTTATCATGGTATGATAAAAAGTTCAGTGATTTTTACCTGTCAAAGGGATATACTAATGCCAGGACAGTACTCGTAACTTCACAAACAAATCTGTGGTTCTTCAACAGGGGATTGCAATCGAACTTATTCTATAAAGTATCGAGTGAGAGGAGCGCAATATCACAGGTCGTGTTCTATAAGGTACCTACGGGGCAGGGGAATTACATATATTTAGGTGACCTGAACCATAATGGTATCCAGGACGAGAATGAATTTCAGCTAGTGAACTATGACGGTGATTACATAAAGCTCATAGTCCCGACAGACCAGCTATATCCCACCACTGACCTACAGTCATCCGCTGCTATAAACATCGACCCTTCGAGGATCGTGAAATCCGGGGCTGGAACATTTTTAAACGAAGTGATGAAGGATGTGACTTTCGACACTTATCTTGCTGTAGCGGAAAAAAGCAAAGATCCTGTGCAGAGAGATATTTACCTGCTGAAATTCAGCTCATTCCAGAATGAGACTAACACGATTGCAGGCGCCAACACTGTCCAGCAGGATGTCAATCTATTCCAGTCAAACCAGTATTTCGGTATGAGGTTTCGGTTTATTCAGAAGAAGAATTTTAACCAGTATTACTCGGGCAATGAAAGGGCGCTTGATATAGAACGTTCGGGGAGACTGCGTCTTTCTTTCACTCCGGATCTTATACTTCAAACCGATTATATTACGGAATCAAACAGGAATCTTGCCCCGGATCTGTCATTCCGGAACTGGAATATATTCAGCCAGTCCGTGGTATCGGAACTCACCTATTTGCCTATTAAAAATATAGAAGCTGGTTTCAAGCTTGAAGTTAAACGCGCAGATGACAGGTTCCCGGCCGCTCCTACGCAGGTTAATATTAATGACCAGACCTTAAAATTTACTTATTCTCTGGAAAGTAAAGGTAAGCTTCATATAGAGGTTACCAGAAACTCGGCGAACCTGAACGCTGAACCGCTTTTTATTCCTTATGATCTGACCAAGGGGATTACACCCGGTCTAAGTTACGTCTGGAGCGTCGGTTTCGATTATCGGGTCACAAATTTTATACAGGCGACTATAAACTATCTGGGAAGGGCTGAGGGGAATTCACAGGTGATCCACACAGGTACAGCTGAATTGAGGGCTTATTTTTAAACATCGTGCAATGATTTTTCTTACGAGTATCTAAATTTATAACTATAACTCAACCTATGTCTATGCGAAAACTTACACACGAAGAAGTGGGGAGAAAAAGGATAACTCTGGATGACAGCAAGAAGGCAAAGCGTCACCCTGTCTATGTTCTTTGCGATAATATCAGGAGCATCTATAATGTCGGCTCCATTTTCCGGACTTCGGACGCTGCTCTGATAGAGAAACTCTACCTCACGGGTTACACACCTTATCCCCCGAGACCTGAGATCGAAAAAGTCGCGTTGGGTTCCACAGAAAGTGTTCTATGGGAATATGTAAAAGATCCTCTCGATGTCATCTCAAGCTTAAAAGATCGCGGGATAAAGCTTGCAAGTCTCGAGATAACCACGAACAGCAGAAAATACTATGATTTAACTAACACAGATTTTCCTTTATGTCTTATTCTCGGGAATGAATTGAGCGGGATTTCTAACGAGATTATTGAAAGATGTGATTTTTCCCTTGAGATCCCTCAGTACGGTTATAAACATTCCATGAACGTATCTGTGGCTTACGGAATAGCTGTTTTCGAGATTGTGAGGGCGTTCAGGAACGGTAAGTGACGGATACTAAATATCTCTGCTCGAGTATACCTCTTTTCCATTCATATATGTTTTGAGAATTTTCGCTTTAGATAATTCTTCCGGTAGCATTTCGAACAGGTCATCTTCCATTATGACAAAATCCGCTGTTATCCCCTCTGTTATCGACCCTCTTTTGTTTTCATTAAAACTTGCAAAAGCATTGTTGATCGTATAAGCTTTGATGCAGTTATGCAGGTCTATGCTGTTTTCTTTATAAAAGATGCGTTCACCGATATTTCTTGTTACTGCAGATTGTATAGTTACAAAGGGATTAATTTCAACTATGGGGAAATCCGTTCCGAAGTTTAATATGACTCCTCTATCGAGCAGGTGTTTATAATTGTGCGTTCTTTTCACCTCTCTATAGGATAATTTTTCAATTGCTATCTTCGCATCATATTTCATGTGATGAGGCTGTACCGATACGATTGTACCGAGCTTTTTAAACCTGTCAAAATCTGCTTCATCTATGTGCTGGGCATGCTCGATGCGGAATCTCCTGTCTACTTGTCCGTTCTCTTTTTCTAATCTTTCGCAAATGTCCAGCACATCGGATACTGCTTTGTCTCCTATAGCATGGATCATTATCTGCTTATGCTTCAGATTGATCTTCCTTGCTAATTCATAGATCTGCCCTGATTCAGCCATTTCGGTTCTATAACCGTTCGATGATTTTCCCTTGTAATTCTCTTTGAACAGCGCTGTTTCCGAACCCAATGCACCGTCATAGAATGCTTTGAATCCTTTTATGCTGAACAGTTCGGGATCTATTTGTTTTGTATACTCTGAATATTTTTCAAGGTTATCTATCTCATTAAATGGAAGGTATGAGCTTATTCTTAACTGCAGCTTTCCTGTTTCGTACAGCTTTATATAAACGTCCATATCTTCTTTCCTGGTGATATCCGAGACCCCGGTGATACCGTATGAATGCATTATCCCCGTCATTTCCTCCACCGCCGAGACCTTCTCGATTAACGTTGATTTCGGGATTTTAGCGAATACGTAGTCCAATGCATCTTCTTTTACTATGCCTGACGGGTCACCTGTTCTGTTCACAGGTATCTCATCCGCTTTAAAACTGTCTCTTCGTTGAAGTATACCGGACTGCTCCATTGCAAGAGAGTTGCATATACCGGAGTGATAATCATAGTTGGTAATAAATACGGGCTTATCTGAATAGATATCGTCCAGGATATTATGCAATAAATTATCTGTATCCGGAAAGAGCTTGCCGATATTGAGGTTTCCTCCCTGAAGCCATTTAGTATTTGGATTCTTTTCGGCATAGTCGGATATTATCTTTTTCAGCTCTTCCGGGGAATTTACATCGGTGCAATCGATCTTCTTCCGTATGAGTGAACCGTAAACGAGATGCACATGTCCATCCGTGAAAGCCGGTAATACAAGATGGTTCTTTAGATCTATTATTCTCTCGAAATTACGTTTTAGCGTGTCTTCAGAGCCTGTCCCTTTATAAGAAAAAACTCCATCTGTGATGCCAAAGGATGACAGGAAATTTCCGTTTTCCTGCCATATTTTCCCATTATTGAATAATATGGAATCTGAGCTATCCTGCTTGTTCATTTGCTCTGGTATTTAAACGAAATAGTGAAGGTAAGCCTCAATGTTCGGTCTTTAAGTTGCGTGTCATCAATATCTTGGTCGCCTTATGCGGATTATTTCCATGAAATAGAACTTTATGGACCTGTTCGATAATGGGCAGTTCCACATTTATTTTCTTTGCAAGTTCATGGGTAGACTCTGTTGTCGATACGCCCTCGGCAACCATTTTCATCTCCGCCAGTATGTCTTTTAGTTTTCTTCCTTTCCCGATCTCTTCTCCGACAAACCGATTGCGGGATAGCTTGCTGTTGCAAGTGACAATAAGGTCACCTATCCCGGATAAACCGTAGAAAGTATGTTCGTGGGCTCCTAGTCTAACCCCGAGGCGTGTGATCTCGGTTATTCCTCTTGTCATAATAGCCGCCTTCGTATTATCTCCGAACCCGGCTCCGTCTGATATTCCGGCTGCCAGTGCGATAATGTTTTTCAATGCTCCGCCCATTTCAACACCGATGACATCATCACTGCTGTATACCCGGAAAAATTTATTTGAAAATGCTTT
>JBEKSX010000107.1:0-15768 GCA_049516635.1 Ignavibacteria bacterium
ATTATATCATTATTAATATTAATAGTATTTATTATAATACAGGGATGTTCCTCCAAAACTACAAACGTAGAAATTACAACCCCTTCGGGCTTAAAATATATTGATGAAACAATCGGGACAGGTCCTTCGCCGAAGATAGGACAATTTATAACCGTGAAGTATCTCGGCACGCTATCGAATGGAAAAGCTTTTGACAGCACGGAAGCAGAGCACCCGTATACTTTCCAGCTGGGAATAGATAAGGCTATCCCGGGTTGGGAAGAAGGGTTAATGTCTATGAAGGTTGGCGGTAAAAGAAAATTGATCGTTCCCCCCCAGCTTGCCTATGGCGAACAGGGGGTAAATGCCGAAAGCGGGGATGTGGTTATTCCTCCCAATTCAACCCTTTACTTCGAAGTTGAACTGCTCGGGATAAAGTAAAGCACTACTTTTTTGTCCCTATAATCATTGCAGTACCTGATACCGTATCTTTCCTCTTGAAACCGGAAAAACCTGCTTCCTTCATCCAGCTCTTTATTTCGGATTCCGTGTAAGTATCGCCGTTTGCAGTCCCGACGAGCATGTTCAGAGCAAATAGTGCTCCCCCGAAGGGTTTTGTCCTGTCCTCGTTCATAACCTGATCAAGAACAACAAGCTTTCCTCCTTCATTAAGCCCGGCAGCACATTTCTTAAATAACAGCTTATTTTCCTCTGCGGAGTTGCTGTGAATAACGGCGGAGAGGAACATCATGTCATACCCGCTGCCGAGATCATCGGTAAGATAGTTTCCTGTCATTGTTTCTACCTTGCCGCTCAAGCCTTCGCTCTCTATATATTTTTGAGTGAGAGGAACGACATTCGGAAGATCAAATATAATCGATCTCAATCCTTTTTTCTCTTTCACGAACGCAAAAGAGTAAGCCCCGGAACCGCCGCCGATATCGAGCACTTTATTCACTTTCTTGAAATTAAGAAGCGATGCAATCTCTTTTGCCTGTATCCGCCCCCTCATGTGCATGGCGGCTATAAATCCTTCGAGCCAGTAATCTCCTCTTTCGTTTATCTCACCGCGGTTCATTACCGAAGTACCTTTCTTAACCGCCTCGGTGAGTGTGCTCCATGTTTTCCACAACCCTGCTGTATGCGCAAGACCTCCCATATAACCGGGTTTTCCTTTTACCAGGTATTTATCCGCTGCCTTTGTATTTGAAAATTTGTTTTTCTTCTTTTTGAGAAGATCCATCGCCGTCAGTGCATTCAGAAGCCTGCCGGCTGCGCGTTCGTCCGCTCCAATCTTTTCTGCAATCTCTTTTGAGGTCTTTTTCCCATCGGAGAGTACCGTGAATATGTCCAATTCGAATGCAGTCAGCAGGACCCTGCATGTCCTGAAATTGTTTGCAATCTCCATTATCTTGCTATAAGATAACGATTTTTTCTTTTTAGCCATTTTATATATGTTTTTAATTTAACTTACTACGTTGGATTGATTCGAGCTCTCAGCATTCACTTTGTTACTCGCTTCACATCAGCCGTCCGCTTTTCACGTTTGCCGTTTCACATCTGCCGTCTGCCTCTCCTAATTTTTTACCGGTCTTCTTATCACATAGTAGCCGTTAAGCCTGTACTTTCCATAAACAACGTTATTGAGTATATTATCACCGTTATCCTTCTGGCTTGTGCCTGCCCACCATGCCATAGCATACAGCTCCTGTTTCAGCTTAACAAGATAGTCAAATATTATCACGTGACCGTTCCATGCAAGTAGATCGCCTTTCTTAGCGGATTCGGGTTCGGAGATGCCCACAACAGGAAGTATGTCATTAAACTGCGTTGTATCGGCAAGGTCATTGGAAAGTGCATTTGTCTTTGGCGTCTTGAATCCCGCTTTATACAATGTATTGAGCGCAAATATATTGCACTTTGTCCTGTTCTTCAGATGTATCACTTTATTGCTCAGCCAGTACAATTGTGTTTCGTCATTCTCTCTGGAATACATCTCGTTGTTCTGTTCTTCCTTCGCTGCGTTATAAATCAGAGCCCCGCGTTGTGCTTCAGACTCACTTTCCGTTTCTGAAGATGTTTCGGTCTTTTCTTCGGTTTCAGTGGATGTTTTGGAGCTGCTGCATCCGGTTATGTAAATTGTCCCCGCTGCAAACAGCAATATATAAAGTTTGTAATATTTAATCATAATTTATATTATAAACTATGATAAAATGTTATTTATTAAAAGTATATAATAAGGAGACGTGATTGAATTTTATGATGTTGGAATCCTGGCCGGTATTTTTTTTAGGTTTGGTAAATAAAGGGTTTTTATGCGTTCATAAATTTCCTCTGATTCCTCTTTGCTGTACAAGTGAGACATTTTATTCCTATCCTGAAGCATGTTGAGAAATGCTTCCTCGTTGTCTATTAGTCCGATCCTGAAAGCTGCCTTTAGACATTCCTTTGGTGTATTGCAGATGATTCCCTGATCTTCCAAATATAGTTTTAACATTTTCCATAAAAGTTCAATCGTAAACTCGAATCTTTGTATAACTCCGTCTTTATCGAGTTCATCAATGGCAGACGATGTACCTTCATCAAGTTTGCGGATGGCATTCGTATATTGCTGTAAAGCGAATTTTACTTCATCTTTCATGCAGCACAATTCCTGTCTTTGAAATGATATTTATGAAACCCTGTTCCAATCCCGGTAAATAAACAATATCAACATTATATAAACCTGAAAATTTCTCGATTTCTTCACTAATTCTTCTCTGTAATACAACATCAGGTCTCTTAATATCTATAGCAATATCAAAATCAGATCTCGAATTAAAATTACCCTTAGCACGCGAACCAAACAAAATAATCCTGTTCGGATCCAGATATCTTTTCAGAACATCCAGTATTTGAGTTACCAGTACAGATTCTCTATCTGTTTTTAAATACTTCTCCATATATATGTATTATATAAAAATATCCCGTTTAAAAATATAGTAAAATTGAGACCTATCGTTTAAAAACATCAAATATAAATCTTTTTATTGATGAGACGTGATAAATAATCTGCATTCTCAATTGCATAACCTTTATGTTGCGTTTACAAATATATAAAAAAAGCCGCTCATTCTTTCAAATGAACGGCTTTTTTTTAATTACAGGATCTCCCGCGTAGACGTCAACTTTTACACAGGATAATCCATGTTTATTTATACGATTACACTAAACTTACTTTACAAACCTTACAAACCTTATGAACTTTATAAACCTATTACTTCTTATCCTTATCGTCTATCACTTCGTAATCTGCATTCTCGACCTTCTTGTCATCGGTCTTTGCCTGAGCTTCGCCTGACTGCTGTCCTTGCGAACCGAATCCTTCCTGTCCGCCTTGTTGTCCTCCCTGCTGACCGCCGGTTGCCTGCGAATACATCTGCGTCGATGCTTCGTTCCATGCAGCATTCAATCCTTCCATAGCGGATTTTATCTCCTCTATGTTCGAACCTTTCTGCACTTCTTTCAACCTGTCTATAGCAGTCTGTACTTTCATTTTCATTTCAGGTGTCAGCTTTTCGCCGAATTCCTTGAGCTGTTTCTCGCTCTGGAATACGAGGCTGTCCGCCTGGTTCTTCGTATCTATCCCTTCTCTCTTTTTCTTGTCATCGGATTCGTGTTCCTTTGCATCTTTTTTCATCTTTTCTATCTCGGATTCGCTCAGTCCGCTCGAGTGAGTTATCTTGATCGACTGTTCCTTATTGGTAGCCTTGTCCTTTGCAGTAACATGCAAGATACCGTTCGCATCTATATCAAAAGTAACTTCGATCTGCGGTATTCCTCTCGGTGCCGGCGGAATTCCGTCAAGATGGAACCTGCCCAGCGTCCTGTTATCTGATGCCAGGGGACGCTCACCCTGCAACACGTGTATCTCAACCGAGGGCTGGTTATCCGATGCAGTTGAAAATGTCTCCGTCTTCTTGGTCGGGATAGTTGTGTTCGCATCTATCATCTTCGTAAACACACCGCCCAGAGTCTCTATACCGAGTGAAAGCGGGGTAACATCTAGCAGCAACACGTCGGTTACATCACCTGCAAGCACGCCGCCCTGGATGGCTGCGCCTACCGCTACAACTTCATCCGGGTTAACGCCCTTGTGGGGCTCTTTCTCGAATAACTGTCTTACAACATCCTGTACCTTAGGAATTCTTGTCGAACCGCCGACGAGTATAACCTCATCGATATCTTTTGCCGTATAACCCGCATCCTGCATAGCTTTTCTGCATGGTCCGACCGTTCTCTGTATAAGGTCATCAACCAATTGTTCGAACTTTGCCCGTGTTACCGTCATATCCAGGTGCTTCGCACCTTCTGCCGTTGCGGTAATGTACGGAAGCTTGATGTCTGTCTGTGTCTGAGTCGAAAGCTCGCATTTAGCTTTTTCAGCTTCGACTTTCAGTCTCTGCAAAGCCATCGGGTCTTTCCTCAGGTCAACGCCTTCCTGCTTCTGGAATTCATCCGCAAGATAGTCGATTAACCTCTGGTCAAAGTCATCCCCGCCAAGGTGGGTATCACCGTTGGTTGATTTTACCTCGAACACTCCTTCACCAAGTTCAAGTATCGATATATCGAACGTTCCTCCGCCAAGGTCGTACACAGCTATTTTCTCATCTTTCTTCTTTTTATCGAGTCCGTATGCAAGTGCTGCGGCAGTCGGTTCGTTGATAATTCTTTTAACATCGAGCCCTGCAATCTTGCCTGCATCTTTTGTTGCCTGCCTCTGCGAATCATTGAAGTAAGCCGGAACCGTGATAACGGCTTCGGTAACTTTCTGGCCGAGATAATCCTCCGCGGTCTGCTTCATCTTCTGAAGTATCATTGCAGAGATTTCCGGCGGTGAATATATCCTGTCACTTATCGATACCCTTGCTGTATCGTTCTCGCCTTTGATTACCTTATACGATATCTTTGTCATTTCATCGGTTACCTCATCAAATCTTCTTCCCATAAATCTTTTTATTGAGTACACCGTATTCTGCGGATTCGTAACCGCCTGTCTTTTCGCTGCCTGTCCAACCAGCCGCTCGCCTGTCTTGGTAAAACCTACAACCGAGGGAGTTGTTCTGCCTCCTTCGGAATTCGGTATAACAACGGGATCGTTCCCTTCCATAACAGCCACACACGAGTTAGTCGTACCGAGGTCTATTCCTATTATTTTTCCCATAGTATTATTTCCTTCCTCTAACTGTTTTTTATAATTTTATAAACTGAAAACTTTTCTAATCCTGAATTATTATTTATACTTTAATGTTATATTTGCCGTGCCCTGAAAAGGTAATGAGGTTGTAACAGATATTGTAATCATATTTCTTGTTGATAAATCAGGAGAATAATTAGCATAAGTATCATGTATATGATCTGAATCATAGAATCCTTTTCTATCATCAAATTTTTCAAATAATGGCATCGATAGAATGCCAGGTATTAATATTACGCGTGCTAACTCGTTTTTTTTCATCAAAGGTATTTATAAAATTTATAATATTTTATATTTATAACAAAATAAATAGGGTGTCATCCCGAGCTATCGGGATGACACCAGCATTTATTCTATCTATCACCATCGTATACGTCGTCTAACTGTCATTCTGACCCCGAGCACTCGGGGGAAGAATCTCTTATCACAATCGAATATTAGATCCTTCGCGGAGAACACCCCGCACTATTGCGGGGCTCAGAATGACCAATATAGTTCTCAGTTGTCTCTGCCCTTATTTAATATCTATCTGTTTCTCAACAACCTTTGCTTCTTCCGTCTTCGGAAGAGTGATCTTCAGCACGCCGTCATTGAATTCAGCTGCGATCTTATCAACCATGATCTCTGCAGGAAGAGTGAAGCTTCTGGAAAATGAACCGCTCGTTCTCTCGATCCTGTAGTAGTTCTTCTTTTCATCACGCATCTCTTTTTTCTTCTCACCGCTTATTGTCAGCACATCACCAACAACCGAAACCTTCACGTCCTTCTTATCGACACCGGGGATCTCTGCCTCAACATACAGGTTCTCATTATCTTCTGTCACATCAACTCTCGGGGTAAACACGTTTGAATTGAAATTTTTCCAGGGCCATTCACCGAAAAACGGCGCATCGAAATCCTCAAAGAACTTCTTAACCCTTGAATCAAATTTTTCCAGTCCGTTAGCTGGCCTAAATTTTACTAATGTCATTTTTAAATCCTCCTTTTATTCATTTAACTATACATATATACCTCAATCGATGTGCCAAAGTAAATATTGCGAAATTCTTCAAATTTCCTCATTTTACTAAATTCCCGCTTTGACAAAATTACACAATTTTAGGAAATAATTACAATAATTTGAAAAAAATGCATATTTTTGTGACAAAATTACAAAATGACATGTTTTAGGCTTGTATTGTAATTGTATTAAATAACCCCTATTTTTGCATAACAATTCATTCAGATATGGAAAAAATGAAGATCTATACAAAGAACGCACCCGAACCGATCGGACCTTACTCACAGGCGATAAAACTCGGAAACGGATTAATTTTCACTTCGGGACAAATTGCCATTGTTCCATCAACTGGTAACCTTGTACAGGGTGGGATTTAGAAAACATCAAAGCAGTTCTCGAAGCTTCCGGATGCAGTCTTTTCAGAGTAGTGAAGACAACTGTTTACATGAAGATTATGCTGCAGTTTGCTGAGATGAATGAGATTTATGCGGAATACTTCGGAGAATCCAGGCCGGCACGCAGTACGGTCGAGGCAGCACGCCTGCCCAAAGATGCGTTGGTTATGATAGAAGCAGTAGCTGAAGAGTGAGTTACTTCATACTCATTATTATATTTTTACCTGTACCCCAATTCCCATTTCGACAGCTTTATCGTAGACCAGCTTTGCCGTTGCAACATCCTGTATAGCAAGTCCGTTTGATTTGAACAATGTAATCTCCTTATCATTCACCCTTCCTGCTTTTTTACCGGTGATGACCTCGCCCAGCTCTGCGTAAAAATGTGATTCATCTATCGCACCCTCTTTGAGCGGTATCATAATGTCCCCCGCTTCATTGAAGCACGCTGTTTTGGAATCACCCACGAACTTCGATCTCTTGATAATATCCGTATCAAGCTCCCGTGCATTCGGTGTGTGGCTTCCAATACCGTTTATGTGAGTGCCTTCTTTTACTTTCTTACCCTCGAATATCGGAGAAGCTGAAGAAGTTGCCGTGCAGATTATATCCGCTTTCATCAGTTCGTCAGGTGACGAAGCTTTCATAATATCGAGCTCCAGCTTCTTAGTCATATCCACTATGAATTTAGTCATAGCTTCATCGGATATGTCATATATATATGCTCTTGAAATATCCCTTGCCTTTGTCATTGCCCATAACTGCATCCTCGCCTGTACTCCCGAACCGAATATTCCGGCGGACATTTTACCGTTCTTCCGTGCGAGATATTTCGTTGCCACTCCGCTTGCTGCGCCCGTGCGGACTGCGGTCAGGTATCCGCCATCCATTATGCAGATAACATCGCCCGTCTCGGGATCCTGCAATAGTACTTTACCGATAGTTGTAGGCAGGTTATACTTAGAGGGATTATTTTTGTAAACCGTTACTACCTTGCACGCCAGAGCTTTCATTTCTTTCATGTATGCGGGCATATAGAGCGATAATCCGTCAGGCGGCGTAATACCTATCCTGAGAGGAAGTACGGCAGTTCCGTTGGCAAGCTCGGCAAATGCCTTTTCGACAATATCCATGCAATCGTTCATGTCCAGAACAGACATTACATCTTCTCTTGATAATATTAATGTCATTAGAAACTCCTTCTAAATGATAAAATTTGAACGTAAACTCAAAATTATACTTAAAATGTAACCTAAGTAGCCCATGGTTTCAACCATGAGTAAATATTTTATTCATCTAATCGAATAACCTCCTCTTATAAATCCATCATGACATAACCCCCTTCCCTCCGGGCTTCCCCCCTTTAATTAAAGGGGGGACAGAGGGGGGTTTTGAAATAATTCAAGCTCTTCGATTCTTCTTTCCTATAGATGAAGCTCTAAGTTTTTAAACACAATAATAACATATAATAATCGAAATAGAAATGAGAGGAAGAGGAACAAACATAATCTGTCATTCTGAGGAAACGCAGTGACCGAAGAATCTCGTACCAGATGTAACGCGAGATTCTTCGTGGAGTACATCCCGCACTCTTGCGGGGCTCAGAATGACATGTTTTGCGAGGTCGAAAAAAAAGGGTGTCTCTAAAACACCCTTTTGTATAATCTGATTGAAGAACTTTACCTTTCGTCCTTTATCCTCATCTTATAGAACGAACGCCATACAAAGTATAATGCCACCGCGAAGAAAAATATTCCCACATAGGGAGCTGTTAAACGGAATCCTTCTGAAATAGCAATTTCCATTGCAAGCATACCGAACAAAGTTGTAAACTTGATGATTGGATTTAATGCCACCGATGAAGTATCTTTGAACGGGTCACCGACCGTGTCACCAATGACTGTTGCATCGTGGAGCGGTGTTCCTTTTTCTTTCAGCTCAACTTCCACAACTTTCTTCGCATTGTCCCATGCCCCGCCTCCGTTTGCCATGAATACCGCCTGAAACAATCCGAACACAGCAATCGATACAAGGTAACTTATGAAAAACGATGCTGGCGCTGCAATTTTGGCTTTAGCTGCAGGGTCCATAGCTGCTGTCAGAGCACCCGGTGAGGAGAAAAATGCAAAAGCCAGAGCAAATGAGAATATTGCAATGAATATATTGAACATACCTGTCTGAGCATACTGAGTGCATATCTTTACAACTTCTTTAGAGGTTTCCGTCGATGCGCTTTTGCTCGCGTGTTCATCCAGATGGATATTCTTCTTGATATATGCAACCGCACGGTATGCACCCGTAGTTACCGCCTGTATCGACGCTCCCGTGAACCAGTATATAACCGCCCCTCCGCAAATGAACCCCAGAATAGAATACGGATTTAAAATATTTAATATTGCTTCCGGTGTTATACCAAGATTTTGTTTAATAACCAGTATCAGCGAGAATATCATTGTTGTAGCACCTACCACAGCCGTTCCGATAAGCACAGGTTTTGCCGTTGCCTTGAACGTATTACCCGCTCCGTCATTTGCTTCGAGGTAATATTTCGCTTTCTCAAAGTCAGGCTTGAATCCAAAATCTCTTTCTATTTCGGCGGGAGCATCTTTGTTCTCTTCAATAAGGGATAATTCATAAATGGACTGGGCATTATCTGTTACGGGTCCGTAGCTATCGACTGCGATGGTAACCGGTCCCATACCGAGGAAACCGAATGCAACAAGTCCGAACGCAAATATTGAAGGATATATCATGAACGCATCCAGCCCGAACCCGCTTGCAAAATAAGCAATGAACATCAGCACGAAGAAAACCATACCCTGCCAGAACGCGCTGAAGTTTCCCGCAACCAGTCCGGATAATATAGTAAGAGATGCTCCTCCTTCGCGTGACGCTCTTACTATCTCGTTAACGTGTTTCGATTTTGTGCTGGTAAAGATTTTTGTGAACTCCGGTATTAACGCAGCACCAACCGTTCCGCAGCTTATAATAATCGATAATGTAAGCCAGAGATTACCGGGAAGATGTCCGATTATCAGGCTGCTAACAGCGAATGTTGAGACTATAGAAAGCACCGATGTAATCCACACCAACGATGTAAGCGGCTTTTCAAAGTCTATCTCATCTTTATGCCCGTATCTCGCCTGGCTCAAGGCTTTATTTACCCAGAATGAAACTACAGACGTAACTATCATCATGATACGCATTGCGAATATCCACGTCAGCAGTTCTCTCTGGTATTCGATCGAAGTAACGGCAAGTACTATAAAGCTTATCAGTGCAACACCTGTTACGCCGTAAGTTTCAAAGCCGTCGGCAGTGGGTCCCACGCTGTCACCTGCATTATCGCCGGTGCAGTCCGCAATGACTCCAGGGTTGCGGGGATCATCTTCTTTTATCTTGAACACTATCTTCATCAGGTCGGAACCTATATCCGCTATCTTCGTGAATATTCCGCCCGCAATTCTCAGTGCACTTGCACCCAGCGATTCACCGATTGCAAAACCTACGAAGCTTGCCCCCGCGTACGCTCTCGGCACAAAGAGCAGGATTATCAGCATCATAATAAGCTCGACGCAGACAAGCATCACGCCGATACTCATCCCGGCATCGAGCGGGATATTAAGAAGCCTTATGGGTTTGCGCTGCAGCGATGCAAAAGCCATGCGGCTGTTCGCAAGTGTGTTCATCCTGATACCGAACCATGCAACGCTGTAAGAACCAAGAATACCAATCACGGACCACATCAATATCAGCAGTACCCCGCCGATGGGATTTTGCTGGAGATAACCGAAATAGAATGCGATACATGCACCGATAAATATCTCCAGTACTACTAAAAATTTACCCTGTTGTATGAGATACGTTTTGCAGGTCTCAAAAATTGTATGAGCCACATCCAGCATGGACTGGTGCGCTTTCAGTCTTCTGACCTTGAAGAACTGGTACAGACCGAAACACAATCCCAGTATGCAAACGATAATGCCTATCGAAAGCAGGCTGTTCTGCGAGGCTGTGAGCTCCGGTATCTTCAGGTCCGCTTCACCCGCTAAAGATACGGCAGAGCCGAAAAACATTATTAAAATACCCGGAATTAATTTTCTCATATAAATTAAATTAAGTTTACCTAATGTATGCTATTGTACTTTTGATGGTCTATCCCCGGGGTCTTCCGGAGATTCGGGTTTATCAAGATAATTCCTGTTATACTCATTCATAGTGACTTTTATTCCTTTGTCAATAAAGCTCAGCACTGCATCCTTAGCAGCTTCAATAATTTTATCAAGGTCTTTTTGTTCTTCTTCAGTGAAATCAGATAGGACGTATCCGGCAAGATCATACGTATCTTCGGCTTTGAATTTTTCCAACTCCTTTTCGTTTTTTATACCTATACGGAGACGCGGAACTTCCTCCGTTTGCATCTCATAGATGATCGAGTTCATTCCTTTTTGCCCCCCTCCGCTCCCGGAAGCTTTCATACGGATTGTTCCGAAATCCAGGTCTGCATCGTCATATATGATAAGAGTGTTCTGAAGCTGTACCTCATATTCTTCAAAAAATTCTCTCACAGCGGTACCGCTCATGTTCATATATGTGACAGGCTTCATAAGGATAATATCATTATCGTTGTATTCCGCAGAAGCCGCCAGATAATGATTTTCCTGTTCAAAAGATCTTATTTTAAAGAGCCCGGCAAGCTTATCAATAACCATAAAACCGGAATTGTGTCTCGTGTTGAAATACCGCGTTCCCGGGTTGCCCAAGCCGATTATAAGATACATCGGAGAAATTATTTCTCTTCTTCTGGTTCTTCTTTTTTGCCTTTGGAGATGACTTCGGGTTCAGCTTTTTCTTCCTCGCCCTCAGCGGGTACTGCTTCACCTTCGGCTGCAGGAGGTGCCTCAACAACCTCGATAGTCGGCGGAACAACCGCAACAACCGTTGTATCGGGACTATCAAGTATCTCGAAATTCTCATGCGGAAGCTCGCTTACGTGGATAGAATCGCCTATCATCAGGCTCTCGATGTTTACTTCGATGTGGGAAGGAATATCTTTCGGCAGACACTCGATCTCAACCCTGTGAAGTGAATGCTGAATTATACCACCCTCTTTCACTCCAAGGGGAGAGCCTATTATCGCTATTGGAATTTCCAATTTTATCTTTTCATGCTCGGCTATTCCGAGCAGGTCAAAATGGACAGGCTTATCGGAGATGGGATCGAATTGTACGTCTTTTAATATACAGTTATATGACGAATCCATACCATCTATCTTAAGATTGATTATATGGACTTCTGAAGTATAAACGAATTGGTGTAAAGCAATATCCTTCACATAAATCGGGATAGATTTAGTGCCTCTATAATAGAATATACCGGGCACGTTCCCTTGTTTACGGCCGGTTTTCAGCGCTGAATTAGCTATATCTTCTCTTTTCCTGGCAGTTAAATTCTTGACAGCCATAGTATTATGTGGTTATTAAGTTATAAAATTCTAATGTTCAAAGACAACAAAAATACTCAAAAATTGAAACTTAGTCAATTGAAAGATTAGGGGATAAAGAACGGATAAATATGTTCACAATTTGCACAGAAAATAGGAGTTATCTTGATTTCCCCTTTTAAGCTTTCCTGCACTCAAGCTGGAAAAGGTGCAGAGGGAATCTTGATTGTGAAAGTATTCGGTATCCTCGACCAAGAAATAGACATACTTTTTAACGAACGGTTAAAACCTGGAACATACGAGACAGCGTGGTGTGCAAGAAATAATCGGAGTGGAATATACTTTATATCAAATAGCGATCCATTCGAACAAACTACAACCAGGAAACCCTTAATATTTCATAGTTTTAGGTCAATTATTAACATAAATACCGTGATTTGGGTATGTACAGCTACTCTAAATGGTGTATTTTTGATATAGTGGTATTACTTTTTTTAACTAACTTATTTAGGGTACATGAAAAAACTCATCATTCTTGGGAAGAAAATTCCCTTTTCTAGGATACTATTAAGCGTTTGCTTAATAATATCTCTCACAAAAATTTCTCATGCACAAAGCTGGGTAACACTTGGCAGCGGAACAAACAACATTGTTTATGCAATGACTGTTTATAACAATCAGCTCGTTGCTGCGGGTAATTTTACAACAGCGGGAGGAAACACGGCAAACTATATCGCTGTGTGGAACGGAACGTCCTGGTCGGCTCTTGGCACGGGATTCAATAACACAGTATATGCGCTTACTGTTTATAACGGCAATCTGGTTGCGGGCGGCAGCTTCACTACTGCAGGAGGTGTAACAGCGCACAGGATTGCTGCCTGGAATGGGACTACATGGGCTCCTCTTGGCTCCGGCATAGATAACGGGCAGGTTAATGCGCTTGTGGTTTACTCCGGCAATCTTGTTGCAGGAGGAACGTTTACAACCATTAATTCGATAACAATGAATATGATAGCCAAATGGAACGGCACCGCCTGGTCTATTCTTACAAATGGACTAAATAACCAGGTAAATTCTCTTGCTCTTTATAATGGTGACCTGATAGTTGGAGGCAGATTTTCTACAGCCGGAGTCACTAATACAAATAGAATTGCAAGGTGGAACGGCACTGCATGGTTCGCACTCGCTTCGGGGATAGATAACGGATATGTATATGCTCTTTGTGTCTATAATAATACTTTAATCGCCGGAGGTACTTTTTCCTCGATAAACGGAGTAACATATAATAATATTGCAAGCTGGAATGGCACAGCATGGTCGCGTCTTTCCAGCGGAGTAAATAATGGTCTCCGAGCTCTTACCTTATATTCCGGAGACCTGTATGCCGGAGGGCAATTCAGTACCGCGGGTGGTAATTCTGCTTCGATGATCGCAAAATGGAACGGTTCAGCCTGGTCTGCTTTAGGTTCCGGGATAACTGGTACCGCGGTGTATTCATTATCAGCATATGGCGGTTTATTAACTGCAGGAGGAAATTTTACTACTGCGGGAGGACAGAGCGCAAATAATATTGCAAGATGGGGAGCCGCACCTTCGGCTCCGACTCTGGTATCACCCGCTAATAACTCCACAAACCAATCTCTTACCCCAACGCTGGATTGGAGTGATGTTACTAATGCCTTTACTTATAGGGTTCAGGTTTCTACGAACAGTTCTTTTTCTTCTACGGTTATTGATACCTCAGGACTTTCCGCTTCACAATTTATTGTTCCGTCCGGAAAACTCTATGCAGGTATTACTTATTACTGGAGAGCCAATGCATCGAATGGAGCCGGCACAAGTGCGTATTCATCCGTCTGGCAATTTACAACACTGGCATTAGGTTCCCCGACACTAATTTCTCCTTTGAATGGTTCAGTGAACCAAACCTTTACACCTTTATTGGATTGGTCTGACGTGTCCGGAGCTCTAAATTACAGGATACAGATCTCAACTGATTCCTTATTCGGTACAACAACTTTCGATACTACAGGAGTAACAGTATCCCAATTGACTGTTCCGTCCGGGAAATTGTTGAGTCATACTGTCTACTATTGGAGAGTAAATGCTTCTAACGGAAGCAGCTCAGGTTCATGGTCAGCCGTATGGCACTTTAGAACTATTTTTTCAATTCCAACTTTACTCTTACCGGCAAATGGCGCTTTAGGAGTATCACAGACTCCGTTACTGGATTGGACTGATGTTACGGGCGCTTCCAACTACAGGGTGCAGGTTTCTACAAGCTCTGCCTTTACAACGACCGCGATAGACCAGTCAGGTTTGACTGCTTCTCAATTCCAGGTGAGCGGATATTTGACACAAAGCACAGTCTATTACTGGAGAGCGAGAGCATATACGGGGAGCGATTCAAGTTCTTGGACAGGTGCTTTCTCATTCACTACACAGGCAGTGGGTGTTCCGTCACTATTAACCCCTGTAAACGGAGCTGTCGGGCAATTATTAACTCCTCTTCTGGATTGGTCAGATGTTGCTTCCGCCACAAGCTACAGGGTTCAAGTTTCTATAGATTCTTTATTCAGCTCACCGGTATTTGATACATCCGGCGTAGCCATATCCCAATTGACAATTCCATCGGGTAAATTAACCAATGGGACTGTATACTACTGGAGAGTAAATGCATCCAATAGCGGAGGTACAGGGTTGTGGTCGTCCATTAGGCATTTTAAGACCTTACTTTTAGTGCCTGTCTTGTTAACGCCATCAAATGGTACTTTAGGCGCATCCCTGTCACCCTTACTGGACTGGACCGATGTAACCGGGGCATCCAACTACAGGGTACAGGTTTCCTTGAGTTCAAGCTTTAGTACAACAGTTATTAATCAGTCGGGATTAACCGCATCACAATACCAGGTTACTTCGGGACTGCTCACGTATAATACAACTTATTATTGGAGAGCCATTGCTTACACAGGAACCGATTCGAGCGCATGGACAGGTGCTTTCTCATTTACTACACTGGCATTGGGCGTTCCGTCTTTAGTCAGTCCTGTAAATGGAGCTGTTGGTCAATCCTTAACATCGCTTCTCGATTGGAATGACGTAAGCGGGGCAACAAGCTACGGGATCCAGGTTTCAACTGATTCTTTGTTTAGTTCAAGAGTAATTGATACAACAGGTATAGCAGTATCACAGTTGACAATCCCTTCAGGCAGATTGATCAATGGCACAATTTACTATTGGAGAGTAAATGCCGTGTCTGGAGGTATTCCGGGTTCATGGTCAGCTGCATGGCATTTCAAAACAATTCTTTCGGTGGCAACATTACTTTCACCGTCCAATGGCGCTTTAGGAGTATCCCTGATTCCGTTATTGGATTGGTCTGATGTCACGGGCGCTTCTAACTACAGGGTACAGGTTTCCACGAGCTCTGCCTTCACTACCAATGTGATAGATCAGTCCGGTTTAACTGCATCTCAATACCAGGTGAGCGGATCTTTATCACAAAGTACGGTCTATTACTGGAGAGTGAGAGCATATACAGGAAGTGATTCAAGTTCATGGACCGGTGCTTTCTCGTTTACTACACAAGCATTGGCCGTTCCTTCCTTGGTGAGCCCTGTAAATGGAGCCTTTGGTCAATCCTTGACCTCACTTCTCGATTGGAATGATGTAAGCGGGGCAACGAGCTACGGGATCCAGGTATCTGTTGATTCTC
>JBEKSX010000108.1:0-11561 GCA_049516635.1 Ignavibacteria bacterium
GATCGGGAATATTTCCTCGTGAGGCGGATCGGCGTAGGTCTTTTTCTCACCGTGCTTTTTGAAGTTCAAGCATCTATATCCAATAGGTGGCTTCCACGGATATATGCCCTGATTGATTCGAGCAAGCATACCGTCGCTACAGCGTTGCTTTCTTATTGCATTATCAAACTCGGCGATACCGGCAAGGAAGGTCTCAAGGAGCTTGGCCACTGGTTCATTACCAATTGGCTCGGTAACGGAGTGGAGAGTTACGCCGTAGGTTGCAAGGATTTTTCTGATAGCAAAATGGTCATCGGCGTTTCTCGCAAACCGATCCACACGCAAAACCACAAAGGCTTGCACCTTGTCTTTATTCTTGCGACAGAATTCCAATGCATCGAGGAATTTCTTGCGGTTCTGAAGGCTCAAGTCTTTTGCGCTTTGGCCCTCCTCGCAAAAAACTAGGTCAACATCAAGACCTTTCTCTTTGCAGTATTTTCGGCAAAGTTCCTCTTGATGTTCCAAAGAGGTTCCTTTTACCTGCTCGTCGCTTGATACTCTTGTATAAATTACTGCTTTCATGGTTTTTTGTTGAAGCTAGATTGCAAACACACCCTATACTATTTTCGTCGACAAGCTAAGCTCGGTTGCCCACAGCTTGTTTTCTTTTTTTGACGCTCTCCAATATTTCCTTTATCCGATCGGTGTCCCGGTGATAATCGTTACCAGTGTAAGGATCATAATCTCTGGTATTAACGGGACCCAACACAAAGTCCAGAATGGTTTTAGCGGCTCGGAATTTCATCGCATCGCTTCTGGCCCCCATAAGTGAGACCAGCATCCTGGCCGCGGTGTCGGCGTGTCTTGCGAGCACTGTATCGGTCTCTCGGTCGCGAACACCGTTCCTTTCTTTTTCGTATCGGTCGTATTCCTCTTTGAGCAAACCATTAGACCGAAACCACCTTTTCACACTGACATGGGAGACTTTGAGCAGTTGCGCGATCTCCGAATAGGTAAAATCGCCATATTTTAAGCGGATCGCATTCTGATATTTTTCATTTTTTATGTGTAGTTTTTATCAATTACTTGTTTTTATTTAGTTTAAAAACAGGGTACACCCCCATTACTTAAGTAATCTCAAGTAATCAGGAAGCTCGGAATCGCCATTTTTTGACTAATTAAGTAATGACTACTTGGAATACCCGTAAAAAGCATGATATTGCGACAGATACTTAGAATATTTCGAAATTGTTAAAAAGACGGTGATATAAAGGGGTATACCCCCACAAGCTAGCTTGTTCAACTTGTTAAAATTACACGGAATCGCAAAGAATAGGTAGATTAGCTTGTATACCTAGCTTGTCTAAACTTGTATCTCTTATATGTCAAAGAACATCAAATACAAATATACTACAATAAACTGCAAAATTCAAGGTAATAATTTAGGTACACTGTTAAAAGCAGGGAAAATATATATTACGGATGAGCAGAGAAGATGAGAAGCAATATATAATAGTCCCTATCTTTAGATAGGGGTAAAAGGGAAGGTTAAAAAAACCGGCTTTAGCCGGAAAAGATGAATACAACCTGAAACCGTTAAAACGGTTAAATATATATTGATTATCGAGACCCATAGCTAAATCCGCCACGGCGGAATGGGCTACTTTTCTACCTCATTTCCATTATTCTACTTTATTAACACCATTTTCATTGTTTTCATGAAATCATTTGCTTGCAGACGATAGAAATATACCCCGCTTGGATAATTGGATGCATCCCACTCGACCTCGTAACTACCAGGCTGTAAGGGTTGGTTTACAAGGGGGGCAATTCCACGTCCGAGGATATCATAGATTGTTAATCGAACACTCATCCCCCTGACCCCCTTCATAAGGGGGAAATCGGGGATTTCAAACTTAATTTTCGTAGTCGGGTTAAAGGGGTTGGGATAGTTTTGATATAAGGCATACCTATCGGGAACTTCAGAAGAAATTCGCTTTATCCCTATATTCTGTGAATATTTTATTGTCGTATAATCAGCTCCGCTAGAACTATATCCTGTTACATACACATTTCCTGAACCGTCAACTGTAATTGAATATGCCCTATCATTACCATTTCCCGTATCGTTATATCTTTGAATCCACTGCTGTACTCCATTTGTATTATATTTTATAGTTGCATAGTCCTCTGATGTTCCATTTCCCCAACTCCATCCTGTTACATATACATTTCCTGAACCGTCAACTGCGATTGAAGTTGCTTCATCATCAAGATTAGCCGGTCCGTTATATATTGCTACCCATTGCTGTACTCCGCTCGCATCGTATCTTATTGTTGCATAATCATAACTTGTTCCGTTTCCCCAACTCCATCCCGTTATATATACATTTCCTGAACCATCAACTGCTATGGAAGTTGCAACATCATCACCGTTTCCCGGTCCATTATATCTTTGAACCCACATCTGTACTCCACTTGAATTGTATTTTATTGTTGCATAATCCAAAGCAGTTGCATTTCCTCCACTTTCTCCCGATACATATACATTCCCGGAGCCATCAACAGCAATAGATCTTGCCTCATCATTACCATTTCCCGGTCCATTATACCTTTGTACCCACTGCTGTATACCATTTGTATTGTATTTTATGGTTGCATAATCAGATCCAGTTCCGTTTCCCATACTAGATCCGGTTACATAAACATTTCCTGAACCATCAACTGCTAAAGAAGTTGCTTCACCACCATAT
The DNA here is from genome assembly GCA_049516635.1 of Ignavibacteria bacterium. Lineage (GTDB taxonomy): Bacteria > Bacteroidota > Ignavibacteria > Tepidaquicellales > OLB5 > JBEKSX01. The sequence continues at coordinate 2,733 of JBEKSX010000108.1, forward strand.
TCTTGAACCCATTGTTGTACACCGCTTGAGTTATATTTTATCGTTGCATAATTACTGGATGTATCGTTTATCATTATACCACCTGTTACATAAACATTTCCTGAACCGTCAACAGCTATGGCATTTGCCCAATCATCACCATTTCCCGGTCCGTTGTATCTTTGAATCCACTGCTGTACACCGCTTGAATTGTATTTTACTGTTGCATAGTCATAACCTGTGCCGTTTCCCTGACTCCATCCTGTAACATATACATTTCCTGAACCATCAACGGTTAAAGATCTTGCCCAATTAACACCATTTCCACTGTTATATCTTTGTACCCACTCTTGCTGAACCTGTGAATAAAAGCTTGTGGTTAGAAATAGGTTAAATATAAATGATAAGAAAAATATCTTTTTCATTTTATCAGCACCATCCTTTTAGTTTGGTTAAATGATTCAGTGTTAATTTTATAAAAATACACCCCGCTCGGGTAATTTGAAGCGTCCCACTCCACTTCGTACATACCCGGGTTGAGTTGCTGGTTAACAAGCGTGGCAATTTCACGTCCGAGGATATCATAGATTGTTAATCGAACGCTCATCCCCCTGGCCCCCTTCATAAGGGGGAAATTGGGAATATCAAATTTTATTTTTGTTGACGGGTTAAAGGGATTGGGGTAATTTTGATATAGATGAAAATCTTTTGGAATTTCCCCGCTAATTTTTTCAACTCCAACATATTGTCCGCTTGTAGTGGTATATAATATTTGCCCGGCTCCTCCAACCGCCCAACCAATACTATCGTTATAAAACCACATTGACCTTCTAAAATAATTACTCGGAACTACCTGCTGGTACCAATTAAAACCGCCATTGGGCGTCTTGAATAAATAGCCATAAGAACCACCGCACCAGCCAGTGCTTAGACCTGAAAAATATACACAGTAGTTTTCAGCTTCATAAGGATATGGAACTCTACCTATTGTGTCCCAATTTGTACCAAAATTGGTCGTTGTCCAAACGTTTGGTCCTAAACCGGGAGTATTGGTCCCCCGTCCAACAACCCATCCTGTATTTCCAACAAAACTTTCTTTGAAAAAGTCAGGCGATTCAGTTGTGGTCTGTGGAATAGTTATTTGGTTCCACACCACCCCCCCATCTGTTGATTTCATTATTAAAGAGCCATCCCCACAGAGAATACCTGTTAGATCATCTTTGAAATAGATATCCCTTAAGTAACTAAATATCGATAAAGTCGAATCAAAAGTATTGCAACCATCAGTAGTTCTTAAAATATAAAAATTTTTCAGCATCCAACCTATATTTCTATTGAGGAAATATAAGCCAAAGAAACTTGCACCCTGTCCCCATGGTCCGTTTCTTATTATTATCCAGTTTGTTCCACCGTTGGTTGTCTTTAGTATTGTCTCAAACCATCCAACGCAATAAACATATTGTGAATCAATAGCATGTATACCAAATAAGTTTTTATCAGTTACTCCTGAATTTTGCAACTCCCAGTTTGTTCCTGCGTTTGTGGTTTTAATAATTACTCCGCCATCGCCGCAAGCCCAGCCTGTATTGCGGTTAATAAAAGATACATCGAGCAAATTATTGCTTGAAGGATTAGTTTGCGCTACCCATTGAGCGTAACAGATAGAAGAGAACAGAGAAAAAATAGCAAATATTAGAAGAAAGTATATTATTTTTTTCATGAGAGACAATTCCCCTTGTATTGTGTAAATATATCTATAAATTATGAAAAATGTCTCTTAAAAAAAAGAACACATTTAGTGCTCACTGGAAATGTATTCCGCCCATGCGGAATGGGCTACATATTTTGATTTTAGGTGAGTGCTGAGGTAAATGGACTAATTTATTAATAGACAGGAGCACCTTCGGTGCTAACTCGAAATCCAATCCCCGCTAGTGGCGGGCAGGCTGCCGCGGCGGACGAGTTACACGGAATTAGCTTATTCCTTTAGCAACTATCATAGTAACATCGTCATGGATCGGAACACCTTCGCTGAATACAAGCACTTCATCGTTGAGTGTCTTGATGATGGATTTGCAGGATGCGTCTTTGTTCTTTATAATGGTATCTATTATTCTTTGCTGTCCGAATTGCTCGCCTTCGGGATTGAACGCTTCTTCCAATCCATCGGTATATATTACGATAGTCGAGCCTTCGTAGATCCTCACATATTTTTCCTCGTAGGGCTGATCGGGCATGATACCCATTATCATTCCTGTGGCATCCAGTTTTGTTATGTTATTATCTTTGTCTACAAGTATAGGGGGATTATGACCTGCATTAACATAATACAACACGCGTTTGGCGGGATCCCAGATGCCCATGAAGAATGTAATAAATTCGAAAGGTGAAGTATTGGCATATATAAGGTCATTAACCCTTGTAACAAAATCAGAAAGCTCATCGCTGAGGTGGACACCCAGCCTGATGGAAGCCTGAAGGTTTGCCATTATCATGGCTGCCCCCGCACCTTTTCCGCTGACATCTGCAACAACGAGTACAGTATAATTATTTTCAATATTGATGACATCGAAATAATCCCCGGCAACTTCATTACAGGGGCGCGAATCACCGCATATCTCGAGTCTTTCTATCTTCGGTATAGATTGCGGCATAAGCTGCTTCTGGATGTTTCTTGCCATTTCAAGCTCTTTGTCCATGCGTTTCTTTTCGAGGTAAGCGGATTGAAGCTTGATATTCTGTAGGGCGATTGCCGTCTGGTTGGAAGCCTGGGTGAGAATATCGAGGTCGGCAGCCGTATAATCTTCTGCGTTATTTTTCTTGCCCACGTTCAATGCGCCGATCAACTCACCCCGGGAGATCATCGGTATGGTAACGGAAATATCATTTTGCTTTGCCCATTCAAATTCAGTTTCGTTGACTGTTACCCTTGACCTGTCAGATATCTCATCCCAGAAGAATTTATCGCCGTCACGTATGCGGTTCATCACGCTGTTGCTGTCATTCCTCTTGAAGGGAACATCAAATGCAAGCTGGTTATCGAAAGCAAACGGTATGGTTGTAGCGATCCCTGTTGTAGTTCTCACCCACTCGGTTAATTTACCCAGAAGTTCACCCGACTCTATGTAAGACGAAATATTCTGCATAAAATTCTTAAGCGATTCTGTGTACCGGGTTCTTTCCGGGTAAAATTTATCATCCAGCCAGGTGAGAATTTTCTTATTTAGCGGGGTAAATGTGAGTGAAACAAATAAAATAAATATTATGATAATTGTCGGATCGGTAATGTTAAAAATGTTCACCGAAATTCTTCCCACGAGAAATATCAAAGAGAGGTAAACAGTAAGCATTCCGAGAGTGACCCCGATATACCGGATACGTTTCTTAAGAGCACTTTGGGTTTCGAGCAGGCGGTTCTGGAAAAAGCTGTTCAGGAAAGTGAAGGGGATGATGAGTCCTCCAATCTCGCCAATGAGGAAAATGGTCAGTCCGGCGTATTTATAATAAGCAGAGCTTGAAGAAAATATTAGCTCCGTAGTAAGTATAGTTACCCATCCGATGCCAATAGCTATCGCCCCGTATTTTATTCCAAGGAACATCAATCTTATCTGTCTGAGTTCAAGCGCGGTTCTCACTTTCCGTGTATTATATTTCAGAAGAAGGACGCCAAGGACCATGTTTATCGCACCCAGCCAGAAAACAAAATAGCCCTGGTACGGTATCCTGAAGAAAGCGGAAAGGATAACTAATATGGGCATGAGGAAAATAAATATGTAGGAGATCAATTTGTTCCTGTCAAAGAAAGGCAGGCGGAACGGGAACGTTGCGAATAAATACAGCCAAAAACTCGTTGCAAATAGTGCAAGTATCATCAGGTTTTTTTTCATCTGCAGGAAGTACAGATATTTTGATGTAAAGGTTTCGACTGTTACTGTAAAGTTTATTGATGAATACATAAAGCTACCGAAACAGAAACAGAACAGGGAAATTAGAATGGTGACCTTCGAATAAGGGCTTTTCATGATACCCCAGAATCCTACCAACACGTATGCAAGCATAAGTACAGCTGGAATGACCCTGAACATGAGGTCTATGAGCTTTTCATAGAATGGTGCGGGGACAAAAGAAAGCTCAAAATTTTTTTCAGCGCCGTTTCTTTTTACCGTGATAGTTACTTTTTTACCGATCAGAGGTTCTCCGAAGGTCTTATTGTAGTCTTTGATATTGAGCTTTGTACCGTTGACGCTTACTACCGTATCACCTTTCATAATACCGGCAACTGCGGCAGGGTAACCGTTCATGACACTGCGAACGACCATGAGAGAATCGTCCCCGGAAGTGAAGTTTTCATCAAACCCGAGGACACCGTAATCACGCGATGCAGTGAGGCTATTAATAGCCTCGATGAATGCGAGAAGGGTGAAGAAGATGAGGAAAATTCCTAATCCTCTTACGATAAAAGAAATAGGTTTTAAGAATCTTGATGTCATGTTAGATTCTTCAAATATACAAAAATAATTTCTGCAAGTATACATTAAACAGGATTGCTGAAGAAGGCTTTGATTATCAATTGTACCCTTCTCTACATCGAATCCTGTTTTTGCCAAATAAAAATGGCGTATTTCACGCCATTTTCGTGGACAGGGCCGGAATTGAACCGGCGACACACGGCTTTTCAGGCCGTTGCTCTACCAACTGAGCTACCTGTCCTTCGGTTATAAATCATTAAAAAACAAAAATGTCAATATTTTCTAAAAAATGCAATTTGATTATTTTTGCTAGAAGAGACAACGAGCCTTAAAAGTTCCGAGTACTCGGGATTCAATGGAGTTTATCCCGCCAAAGGCGGGAGCCCTGTCCACTTTCAATGGTTTGTTTCATACTTTTTGTTTAATTTGTAACTATAAATTCAATCTCAAATGTATTATCTTTATATCATGAATATTTGAGGTAGTAAAAAATCATTATTACTGACGTAAAAGGGCAATAAAAAATTTAATTTAACTAATCTTCATTTATTAATCAAACATTTTAAAACATCATGAATACAAAACTTACCTCTGTTTTATTTTTATCTATAATTTTATTTTTCTTAACTGTCAATCCTTCTCATCTTATAAGCCAGCAGAATGATAAAGCCACATCGCTCAAACCGTCCGATGCGAGTTATAATGTTGTTAAAAAAGCTTTCTGGCTAGCTTTTCAGGAGTATAAACAGAAGGTCAAAGACGGTTATTCTGTAAAACCACCTGTTGACCCGACAGGTACTTTTTGTGTAAACGATAATGGCCAGATGGACATCAAGAACGATAAATCCCCAAATCAGAATCATAACGGCAGTAATGTTATCAATAATGATCTAATAATTTCAAGTAATGGGGATAGTCATTCACCTCATGGTATAGGGACGGAGAAAGATCTGGCTTCATCATATACTTTTACTCAGTCAACTACTACCTATACAGCAATCAACACAACCGGAACTCTGATAACTTCGGCCTGTGATGACAGCTATTATCTAAATAATCCAATTGGATTTAGCTTCAATTTTAACGGCACTGCATACACTGCATTTTGCGTTAGCTGTAACGGATGGATGAATCTGGGCACGACCGGAACTAATACTTATTATACTCCAATATGTACAGGATCAACACCTGCTACTTTATCTCCATTTGCGGGAGACCTTTATGGTACAGCAACAGGTAATGGAATATATTATCAAACAACCGGAACTGCGCCGAACCGCGTTTTTATATTAGAATGGCATAACTGGGGTTTCTATTCATCCGGTCTTAATGAGATGAGTTTTGAAGTCAAATTATATGAAACATCAAATATAGTTCAATTTGTTTACCAGCCCAACACTCCTTCATACTCTAGTAATTTACAGGTCGGAATAATGGGAGCTACAAATGCAGATTATAATACCAGAACCAGTACAACGGGATGGTCGAATACTACAGCAGGGACTGCTTGTTCAAGTGTTTCTTACAGTACAACTTATTATCCTTCAAACGGATTAACTTATACATGGACACCACAGGGTATAAGCGGAATTACACCCTTGTATTATAATTTTACCAACGGTACTTCTTCAAATAGTTTCCCATTCAATATGGCAGGAGGTAAAGAAACTCAATATCTATTTCTTGCAGGAGATTTTGTTAACCCAACTCCCGCCCCGGCAGGAAATATTACCAAGGTATATGTTTATATGTCAGGTACAAGTTCTGGAACTTATACTAATCTGGTTATCAAATTAGGACAATCTACCATCACATCGCTGCCTGCGAGTATATATCCTGGACCATTTACGACCGTAGATTCATTTCCTTCAATACCTCTTGCTACCACAGCGAATGGATGGATGGGCTTTACGCTATCCACCCCGTTCGCATATAACCCGGCACAGAGCTTGATATTAGATATTTATCAATGTGCAACTACAGCACGGCTCGACTGTTTGGAATACTATGCTATCGGGTGCCAGGAGAAACTATATTAACGAGACTTCCTGTGTTGCTTCATATGCAGGACAGGATGCCAGTACCCTTAATTTCGGTATAGATATTTCTCTTGTTGCTCCGTCACCGCCAACATTAGTCAGTCCGTTAAATAATTCAACGGGATTACCATTAACCGATACACTTGTATGGAATGCTTCTCCCGGGGCTGCATCATATAGAGTTCAGCTTGCAACAGATTCATTGTTCGCCAGCTTAGTCGTTAACGATTCGACGGTTACAACAACATCCAGAATAGTAACAGGATTGATAAATAATACTAAATACTATTGGAGAGTAAATGCTAAGAATGCGGCCGGAACAAGCAATTATTCAGCTATCTGGAATTTTATGACAATAATAGCTGCCCCGGCAACGCCTACTTTAATAGCTCCGGCTAACCACTCGGTAGTATATAATCATGACGTATTACTTGATTGGAGCATTGTAGCTACAGCAACAAGCTATAGAGTACAGCTTTCTACAGATTCAACTTTTACTACCGTTAATTTTGATACAACTACGGCAGTTGATAGTGCAAGAACACCGTCACTTACAAATAACGTGAAATATTTCTGGCATGTAAGAGCACAAAATCTTGGTGGAAACAGTTCCTATTCAACTATGTGGGACTTTACCGTTAGTTTACTTGGAATTACTACTAATGGCTCTATAATACCGAAAGTGTTCAAGCTTTATAATAATTATCCAAATCCATTCAACCCGTCTACAACAATAAAGTTTGATATTCCTAAATCGTCTGATGTAAAACTTGTTTTATACAATGCATTGGGACAGGAAGTACTCACACTTATTAATTCTCATTTTGAACCGGGAGCATACAGTTTTGAATGGAACGCAACGAATTTCTCAAGCGGAATTTATTTTTACAAAATGAGTGCCGGAATATTTACTGATATACATAAGATGGTTTTAATTAAATAGTTATAGACGCTTTTCTATTAATTGGCATCCGGTTTTCACGGATGCCAATTAGTAAAGCCGTGTGTCGCGAATCATCTGGGTTCCGGCCTTACAACAAAAAAAGGAGTTTGCTAAACTCCTTTTTTTGTTTATATGAAATGCCGTGAGCCGCAGTTCGGCGCAGCAGCCCGGTCAGGACATCTTGTATCATCGCGGCTTACCCTTGTCCTGCAATTAGTACAATGTTATTCCAGTATTTCGGTGTTTTCTTCCGTGGCAAATTAGACTATATATTGTAAATTAATTTATTAGATTTAATAAAATGTGCCGTAATTCCTGACTTGGCAGTAAAATTTCTAAAAAGTACAAATTTTGTGTTGTATAAAGTTTTTAAATCTGATATAATTGTGTACTTAACGAAATATTTGATATCAATTTTTAAATTTATAAATAATTTTCAAATTAAATAATAAAACAATGAAAAATTTAAAAAGAAATGTTTTAGTTGTTTTAATATGTTCCTTGTTGGTTTTTGTTTACGGCTGCGGCAACAACGGGGGCAATCCTATCATAACACCGACAACTACAATAAGCGGTCACGTGCTGGATACATACGGATATCCTCTAATCTCTCCTGCAACAGTATATATTGGAGGACAAACTACCACAACAGCAGTTGACGGGAGCTTTACGATTAATAATGTTACGAAGCCTTATGACGTTTATGTGATGAGTTCTACAGGAGTTTTCGGAGTAAAAGGGTTGACGATTACCAATCCTTATCTGCCGGGCTCAATAAATGCCTCTCCTATTCTCGCAATAAGTGTGACAATTCCGATGGTCCCTTCCGGTTCTAAAGCAACCATTATGTTTCAGGATACTGTTTCAGGAAAGATTTCGGGATACGGGGAAATTCTTGCAGGGCAAACTATTGGTTCTATTTCAATGGGAGGAACTAATGGGCAGCAGGTAGCAGGCAATGTTTATGTTTTAGAATATCTTATTAATGCAGGCGTTGTAACCTTCTATAGCGGATATGCCGAGAAGCCAATAACATTTACATTCGGGGGAGCCGCGTCGGTTACTTTTGAAAATCTATCCGGCGGGCTTGGATCTTCAACTGTTTCAGGAACTGTAAATGGTTCCGGAGGACTTAACTTAAAGGCTCAGCTTTATATTAACTTTGGAAGCAGGAATAACATTGTTCACCGCGGCGGACTTATTCAGAATATCGATATAAGCGGCAATACGGGTACATTTAATTTTAATGTGCCTACCTTAACGTCACCTACACCTCTGTTGAATGTTGTTGCAATCACAGTAGGTCCTCCTGTAGCTCAAAGAATGAAAACCTTAATTGCAGGTTCATCGGGGGCGGTGATAAATATTGATGCTATTCCTACTCTTACAACCCCTGCCA
>JBEKSX010000109.1:0-8460 GCA_049516635.1 Ignavibacteria bacterium
ATATTGGTAAAATAACGAAGCTGAAGCCCCGCCATAGGCGGGGCTTTCATCCCGCCCTGACGTATTCATAAGTTCGGATGCACTGTGTATTCTGACAAAAAGAAATAATTTGTTCAACCAGGAAGATCATTTTACCCTTCTTATAACCTTCCTTAAACTCTCCAAAGAATCTACATAGCGGACTATTAGATACCGATACCTACAGACTCCCTTAAATTAGACTCAGTTGGAATTGAAAATAAAGCATGGTTTCGATGATTTAAGTTTAGTTACTCGAAAGATCGAGAATTTTAGTCTCTTTTTAGAACTGAATGTTCAAAAAAATCTAGTTATTTTGTTTTTTACAATATAAGAAATTATTCTTAACATAATTTTTCTTTACACTAAAACAAGATAAATTTAATTTAAGAAAAATGTAGATTTGCGAAAATTTCATAATCCGCTTAAGCAATTTCAATATGATTCGAAAGCTCAAAGATTTAGAAACTAATGCACTAAAATTTTGGCCGGAACACATCGCTGAAATAGAGCGTAATTCTAGCATTATTCCTAAGCTTATAGAAACTCAAGATAAATTTATTAGCTTATTGAATATTGCAGATGTAAAACCATTTTCTTGGAAAAAAGTATTATTAAATTCGAAGACGCTATCAGCAAATCTTTTTCTAAAACACCTTATTGTACTTTCTGATATTGGTGGAGAGAAGTTGATGCGTTTCAAAAAAGAGCTACCATTTATCTTTAAGAAAGATATAATGGAATTTATCTGGAACAATACAAAGTATACCTATAGGTTTCAAACATTTTCGAGTAAAAAGACGTGGAATAATACCCATCTTATGGTAGATGGTATTGGTCTTATGGAACCTCAAAAACTCTCACCAATAATGGAAGATGTTATAAATCTGATTTTATTTGGTGGTTCATCCACAGTTACTAATTTACCTAAGGAAATTGAGGAAAAATGTATTATTGGTACATTAATAGGTCAAAAAAGAGAGCTTGACACATTCGTCAGACAACGATACATATGGGTTAGTCGTATTACTGGTGGTGCAACGGCTAATTCTCTTGGTAATATAGCACAAAGGTATGTGATTAATTACTTACAAGACAAACTCTCAGGTTGGGATTTCAATAAAAAGAAAATTCTAAAAATCAGTCAAAATAAAAGAACTTTGCTCTCTTTTGATGTAGTAGCAGCTTCCCCCAAGGGAAAATATTGTGCCGTTGAAGTAAGTTTTCAAGTAACTACAAACAGTACAATCGAGCGCAAGGCAGGACAAGCACAAGCGAGACAAAATCTTCTACATAAACATGGCCATAATATTGCTTATGTTATTGATGGTGCTGGTAATTTTGAACGTTCATCAGCTTTAAGAACAATTTGCCAGTTTAGTGATTGTACAGTAACATTCCGAGACGATGAACTTGATAAACTCTCTAAATTTATAATAAGTTTAGATAAATAAACTAGTATATGCAATTAAGTGAGAATACAATAAAGTTAAAAGAACAAACCATTAATCAAAATATTTCAGAAATAAATCAATATTCTGTAAATGTTGAATTTATAATTCTTCCTTTTTATAATTCTCTTGAATCAATCCCTGATAAAATAGATCTTTTTAAACAACTTAATGATTTCATTGACAGATCTCATAAAGAATCATTAACAGCTATTTTAACATCACCGATTTTTGCAGCGGACTTTTGTGCTCAATTAAATAATAAAACACGTTTAAAACTTTGGATTGCTGTAAAGCTTGCTAACCCTATAGGAAATAAGTTCTCTTTGAAAGAACATCATGCAGCATTACTAATTATTTCTAGAGATCCTGGAAGTTTAAAACACACGAAGACAAGAATTAGTTATAAATATTGTATTGTTTGCAACAAAACAATAAAGGATTACGGTGGGAAAAAGCACATCTTCCATGAATATGGAACTTTAATTTCAGATGTTTGGCGTGATATAGCAGTAGATTATGAAGACTTACCGATGGATTTAATAGACCGTTTAAAAGATTTGTTCGGTCTTCGCGAATATAAATTTCTCAATATTTACGATCAAAGAGAGTATTTCAGACCTCTCAATAAAAAACGTCAATTTAGCTTAGCTATACACAAAGAGAACAACTACTCGGAGAACTCAAAGTTATATAATGGGGACTGTATTGAGCAACTTAAAAGAATTCCTGACAATTGTATTGATTTTTGTTTTGCTGACCCCCCTTATAATTTGAATAAGAATTACAAAAACTGGGATGATGGAATTGATATAAAGAAATATTTTACATGGTGTGACGATTGGTTAAGCGAACTTTCGAGGGTATTAAAACCTAATAGAACGCTTGCTGTTCTTAATATACCTCAATGGTGTATAAGACATTTTAAACATCTTAGTACAATTCTTGACTATCAAGACTGGATAGTATGGGAAGGTTTGAGTATGCCAGTGCGTATGATAATGCCAGCTCATTACTCAATACTCTGCTTCAGCAAGGGTAAACCAAGACAACTCCCTGGATTTATGCGGAACAATAATTCATCTTATGAAAAGAAAGCTATTGAAACATTATCAGAAAACTTCTGTAAAAGACCCAATTGTATTAAGAAAAGACAATATCTGGGTATTAAAGATACAGAAACGATAACTAATCTCTGGTGGGATATTCATCGCCTAAAACATAATAGTCGTAGAATGGACCATCCATGTCAACTTCCTCCACTATTTATGTATCGGTTAATAACGCTTTTTACTAATGAGCGTGAATATGTTCTAGATCCTTTCAATGGTGTAGGTACAACTACGCTGACGGCCCAACAACTTAATCGTAAGTATATAGGCATTGAACTTTCTGAGTATTACCACAAAATTGCTATTAAACGCCATGAGGAATTGAGAAATGGAATTGATCCATTTCGGAAGAATAACATTGATATACCTAAGGCGAAAAATAGTCCTGTTGCTAGGCTTAAAAAACAGAAATATCGAGTAAGCAAGAAAGTATTACAACTAGAAGTAAAAAAAATTGCAAAGCAACTGGGAAAGATTCCTACGAAAGAGGAGGTTGCAAAGTTTAGCAAATACCCAATGGCTTATTATGAGACTTATTTTATCAGTTGGGGAGAAGTAACTGCAGCCGCTCGTACGACAGGAATGTCAGAACGTAGAAAGGACGTTAATAAGATTTATGAGACAATTGAACCTCAACTTCAACTATTTAAAGAATCAAGAAAGAAATATAAAAAGTCTAAGTTCTATTGATATAGCAACTGTGTGAAAATCCATACATTTCTCCATACGACGATCTTCAAATGAAAAATTTAAAAATAACTTTCATCCCTTCCAACCCCTGATTTACGCAGTTATACCTTTCTTTTTGCCTTGATTTATGCAGATTGATTTAGTATATTTGTTTTTGCAGTTTTATTGAAAATGGGCTCCCCTGCACAGGTAAATATGGAGAAATTATCCCAAATTGCTCTTTTCCACATTTTTCATTTAAACATTGATTTATTAATATTATTTTAAGTTTTTGAAATCATTAATTTTACACATACCTTAATAAAATTACCATCTTATGAGAAAAATAGTAGAATGTGTTCCCAATATTTCCGAAGGACGGGATGAAAAAATTATCAATGCCTGCGCCGATGCAGTAAGAAAGGTCAGCGGTGCAACACTGCTGGATGTTGATCCGGGCAAATCAACCAACCGTACCGTGTTCACTTTCGTCGGTGATCCTGATTCTATCGTCGAAGCGGCGTTCCAGTTTTCGAAAACGGCATACGAACTTATTGATATGACTAAGCATCGGGGAGAACATCCCCGGATGGGGGCAGTAGACGTGGTTCCGTTCGTACCTGTTGCTGGTGTAACAACGGAGGACTGCGTCGATTGTTCGAAAAAATACGGGAAGAGGGTCGGCGAAGAGCTTGGTGTGCCGGTGTATCTGTATGAAGCCGCATCCGATAATCCGATGCGTAAAATGCTCCGTCAGATCAGGGCAGGCGAGTATGAAGGGATAAAAAACAAAATATACAAACCCGAATGGAAACCGGATTTCGGGCCGCAGGAATTTGTACCGAAGTCGGGTGCTACAGTTACCGGCTCGAGATTTTTCCTTATCGCATACAACGTGAACATACTCGGCACAAAAGAGCAGGCGCACAAGATAGCATTGAACATCCGCGAGCAGGGCCGCGGAAACGGTGAACCCGGCAGACTGAAAGCAATCAAAGCTATCGGCTGGTACGTGGATGAATACCGTATGGCGCAGGTTTCCATAAATCTGGATAACTACACAATAACTCCGCCTCACGCAGTGTTCGAGGAGTGCGTGAAGGATGCAAAGGAAATGGACCTCGCTGTATGCGGAAGCGAGCTCGTCGGCTTGATACCGCTGGAAGCAATGCTCATGGCGGCGGAATATTATATCAAGAAAGAAAATCTTTTCATACTGGATGAAAAACAAAAGATAAGACTCGTTGTGGAACGGCTGGGATTAAGCTCCGTATCGCAGTTCATCCCCGAAAAAAGAATTATCGAGTACATGATAGAAGAAGGCGGGAATGAACCGCTTGCTTCTCTTAGCGTGAGGAAGTTCGTGGAGCTTGTTGGCGCAAGGACATCAGCTCCCGGCGGAGGAAGTGTTTCCGCACTTGCCGCATCACTCGGCGCGGCACTCGGTGCAATGATGGGATGGATGAGCTACGGAAATAAAAAGTTCGAGCATCTGGATAAAAAGATGAGGAAGTTCATCGCACCGCTTGATAACGCGATGAAGCAATTAATACCGATGATAGATGCGGATACAAACGCGTTCAACGATTACATGAACGCAATGCGTCTCCCGAAAAATTCCGATGAGGAAAAGAAAACAAGGAAAGCTAAGATGCAGGAAGGGTTGAAGAAAGCTATCGATGTCCCTCTCACAGTAATGAGGATAGCCGATTCTTGCTGGCAGTGGATGGCAGAGCTTGCAAAGTACGGTAATTTAAATTCGTCCAGCGATCTTGCAGTCGGAGCAAAGAACCTCGAAACCGGCATCTGGGGTGCTTTCAAGAACGTAGAGATAAACCTCCCGCAGATAGAAGATGCAGGATATAAAGAAAAGATATTGAACGAAGCAAAAGAGCTGGTCGATAAAGCATCAAGGTATGTGAGGAAGGTGAACGGGATACTGGAGAAGAGGAAGGCAGAGGGAAAATAAAAAAGAAATTAAACTCGAATATGATAACAAATTATCTATTATAGATAATGTAATGATTTTAACAAAACCCCCCTCAATCCCCCCTTTGATTAAAGGGGGACACAAGGGGGTTAGAAACAAAGAAGTAAATCGAAGAATTAAGATTTTAAATAATAAATTCATAATGTAATACTTTCATAAAGTATTACGATAATAATTTTCATACACATCTTACATGGGGGATTCTATTTGGAGAACAACGAAAAAAATATAATCAAAGATATTAAAAAAATTGCCGGGCTATTGAAAAAGAAACCCGGCGATATTTTCGGGAAAAGAGAGTATGTCTTTTACCCGGGCTCAAAGCTCAATCATTACAGCCTTTACAAAGAAGGCAAATCCTGGGAATATTACTGTCAAAAAGCCGGATTCAAAACCGAACGTAAACCGAAAAGAACCGATGACTATTATTTCAGAAACCTGCAGAAAGCCGTGAATGTGCTCGGCAGATTACCTAAGTTTTCTGAAAGAAGAAAATTTGACCTTGGTTTTAGTGCACGCAGATGGCCTTCTCTCGGAGCATTTATCAAAGATGCTGTAGAGAGCAAAAAGGTTAAAATAAATGGATATACACTGCCAGCCCCTGTTCACGCCGATAACCAAAATAACGCCAATTCACTTTCCCGCGGTGTAAAATTTTTTACGGTAGATATTCCGCCTCTGCCCATCCCTCCCGTTCCTTTAAGATCAAAAAGGGAGACGTGGATAAGAACGAACATCAGCGGTTTCCCGTACGCGCCGCATGATGAGCTTGGCGTTGCCGCTTTATTCGCTGTCCTGTGTTCAAAATATCTCATACCATGGCAGGTAGTTGAGTTAAACTACGGCACCGGGATAGATTGTATATGCTATCACAGCTCAAAGAAATATGAGATCCGTGTCGAGTTCAAATTTGTGCATAACAAATCGAACTGGAATCATGATATAAGTACGCTCGATTATGTTGTTTGCTGGGAGAATAAATGGAAAGATTTCCCGAAACCCGTACTGGAACTGAAATCTTTATTAAGCACAATAAGAAGTTGTTGATATTTTTGTCATTCCCGCGAAAGCTGCCTGCCCGACCTTTGGCGGGGGAATCCGGTTAACGATTAATTACAATGAAAAATTATTACGTCTATATCCTGGCAAGCAGAAAAAATGGCGTATTATATATTGGAGTAACAAATAATCTACTAAAACGAGTTAATCAACATAGGAATAATATAGTAAAGGGATTTTCACGCAGTTATAATGTGCACAAGCTTGTTTATTATGAGCAAACTTCTGATGTAAGAAGTGCCCTGTTTCGTGAAAAACAGATGAAGAAATGGAATCGTGCGTGGAAAATTGAATTGATAGAAAAGCAGAACCCTGAATGGAAAGATTTGTACTTTGAACTTGGCGGAATATAGTAAAATTGTCATTCCCATGAAAATGGGAATCCGGCTATACGAGAATCTTCAGATTCCTTGGAAGCTTTATGAAGATATCGGAACCCCGCTGATCCAAAGGACTCCGGTGGAGAGTTTACCCCGATGTTCTAAAGGACAAGCTAAATGGTTATTCGGATTCCCGCTGGAGTTTACCCCGATGTTCTAAAGGACGAGCTAAATGGTTATTCGGATTCCCGCT
The DNA here is from genome assembly GCA_049516635.1 of Ignavibacteria bacterium. Classification (GTDB taxonomy): domain Bacteria; phylum Bacteroidota; class Ignavibacteria; order Tepidaquicellales; family OLB5; genus JBEKSX01. The sequence continues at coordinate 6,873 of JBEKSX010000109.1, forward strand.
TTCGCGGGAATGACAAATTGGAGTTTATTTCATATGAATAAAAAAATTATCATTCTCTACCTTCTTCTTCTCCTCTTCCACGTAGCGCATGTCTTTGAAGAAGCATGGGGCAGGTTCTGGCTGATGGATCAGGTATTCGGTTTGGGCCGGTTCCTGGTTATTAACTGGCTCCTGTTTTGCATACCCGTGTTCATTTTCTATTTCCTTCTGCAAAACAAAAGAACAGCAGTGTACCTTGCATTAATATACTCGGTAATAATGATACTCAACGGTCTGGTACACAACATTGCAACGATAGCAACAGGAAAGTATTTCGGCGGATTTGCCGGCGGATGGACGGGGATACTTCTTATACTAACCGGACTACCTCTGGCTTATATGCTGTGGGGAATAAGGAAAAATGTGTAGAGAATATAGAGTGTCATCCTGAACGCAGTGAAGGATCGCTGACATATGTAAGGACAGGTTGTAATTGCCACAGAGGACACAGAGTCATTGCGAGGAACGAAGTGACGCGGCAATCTCTGACATAGTGAAGAATAGAATGAAAGGGTAAGTATCTCTTGCCTGCCCCCCCCGCCTTATTGCGGGGTAAACTCCGCTTTAGCAGCTTGCCCCTGCCCGACGCAGGCGTGGCGCTTCAAGCGGGAAGGCGGGAATCCAGAGATCCTTATGATATGTGATTTTGTTTATATCTATATGGTTATAAGGCATTTAAAATAAATAAGACTTGACAAGTTGTAAAGTATATATTATATTTGAATGAATCCCAAAGGTGGCTAGTCTGCCTAGTAGGATTCCCCCGGGACTGGAAACAGTCCCTTTTCATATCTCAACTATTCCATACGGATGTTTAGTCGACGCATGTTTACATAATACAGGATTTAACAGGTAGAAAAAGCGGTTGCCCCCCTTTTTCTTCATGTATGCATTAGGCTCGTACAATTGCCGCACACAATAAGCAATAACATCGACAATTTGATGAATAAATGAATTAGCTGAATCTTTAAAAAAAGGATCTTCAATTACATAACTCAAAGTTATATTTCTAGATCCACCTGTATAAAGCGATCTACTATGAGGAATATAATTTATTCTCCTCATTTTTCTTAATAATCTAGTAAGTTTTTTAACTTCTGTATTATCTGGTATAATTAGTCCTTTATCATCTGGATTAGCAGGACCGGGAAAATTCCTTTTATTTATGGTATTCTCAAATCGCTGAATTAATAGTGTCCAAGCCTTTTCAAATACGTCTGCAGTATTGGATAACTTCGTTTTATCTATAACAACGTTGATAATACTACAATCGTTTTGCGCTGCACACCAGTTAATACATTTTTTTAAAATATCTACTCTGTCATTTCGTTTTATTTGGAGTAATACACGCGAATTTACAAATCCTGAGGCGTGAATTTCTTCTCTTAATTTAAGTCCTTTTGAAACTCTTAAGTTTCTCCTAAAATTAATCAGATCATCAATAAAATTATTCCATCTTAGTTCATGAATTACTAAACCAGATAAAATAAAATATCTGACTGGACTGTTTGAATAGCCACTGTCACCACTTTCATCTACATACATTAAA
>JBEKSX010000110.1:0-7880 GCA_049516635.1 Ignavibacteria bacterium
TTTTCCATAACCCCCCTTAATCCCCCCTTTAATTAAAGGGGGGACACCCGCAGGGTAGGGGGTTTTAAAACTGTATCAAGCAGCAGAGCTTAACACTGATGAATTAACTCCCATTAAAACCCCCTTCCCGAATTAACGGGAAGGGGTATTACACGTAAGATGATTAAGCAGTATTACTCTATACTGTTCTCTTCCTGCCTCTCTGGATCGAATAGGCGAATCCCACCACACCAACCGTAAGGAATATTCCGAACAATCCGCATAATTTTCCTTTTGCCTTCTTTGCAACAGCGGTCAGCTCAATGTCTTTGCCGAGATCCGATACCTTGTATTCCCACGTTAGAATCTTACCATCTTTTTTGGTGGCATTGGTTGAAATGATCTCGTCAGGCATCTCGAACGTATATGTTACCTTGTAATCGCTTGCACCCATATTGCTTGCGGCTGATGTATCCTTAAGCAATAAATATTTCAGTTCCATTCCATCCTTGCCCTCTTTCCACGAAGGTTTTACTTCGACAAATCCTTTGGCATCGGGGAGCTTGTTGATATCTTTGAACGTAAGCTCCACATTCACGTGCTTCGTGCTGTCATCCAGCTTATCTTCCATTTTAACGCTTTTTACTTCGGTGTTTGCGCTGGTGTAGTTTTCTTTTGCTTTAGCTTCGTCAAAATCGAACTTGCCCAGGGTAGTACCCATGGAGAAATTGCTCATTTTTGACCAGTAGTGTATCTTCATAGTACCTGAACCGTCAGCTTTTAATACCGTATTCTGTTCATAATTCACACATCCGGATATCAAAAGTGCCGAGAAGATCAATATACTAAAGAGAACAGAAAATAATTTGTAATTAATTTTCATTTAATTATTCCTTTCGTATAGATTTTTAAATTGGGTAGATTAATACAAATATAAATTAAAAAGATTGATAAAACAAATTGTTATGGTGAAAAGGGAGGGGCTTATTCCTAATCAAGCTCATTTAATAATACCCATCCCGAATCTATAATCGCTGTTTATGCTCACCGGAAGCTTCCCTTTGAAATGGATCTCACCGGAGATAGCTTTTATCACAGCTTTTATGGATACATCCGCATCACCGTATGCAGCGATGTAGCAGGGGACGGCGGGGAATTCTCTTAATAAATAAGGATTTCCGAAGGATGTAACAATGATCTTATTCGTTTTTGCATTAAGTGCCTTAATAAATGCGGTTTGCGAGGGGAGTATCGAAATTTTCCCTGTTCCGTATTTCACTTTAGCATAAAGATTAATTATAACTATATCATTCGATCCGGTGCTATCTTTGTAAGCATTAATAACTGAATCTGCAAGGTCTGAATTTATATCAATTATTGTGACTTCCGGAAATTTCTTCCCAATCCTGTCATTAAAGTATGATGAATTAATATTGTCACTGCCGTCACTGAGATTAAAAACCTTAATTTTATCTTTCTTTAGTTTGAGAGGAATAGTATTGCTATCATCTTTCACTAAGGTAACAGATTCATCGGCTATCTGCTGTGCAAGATACTGAGCCTCCTGCGTATTCACCCTCAGATAAACGGAATCCTCATTCACGAACCTGTTATCGAACAATCCAAGCTGCTGTTTGGCCTTCAATATTTTTTCTGCGGAACGGTTTATACGTTCTTCGGTGATAGCCCCTTCGTTTACGGCTTTTTCGATGGCATCGATCGAGGCTTCTTCATCTGCCGGCATAAGTATGAGATCGATCCCTGCGTTTACGCACATTACGGCAACCTGCTCAGTCGAGAAATATTTTGTTATTCCTTTCATATTGAGAGCATCGGTAACAATCAGCCCGCCGAACCCAAGCTGTTCGATAAGAAGATCACTCACTATCTTTTGGGATAGAGAAGCCGGAACATTCGGGCGGGATTCAAGCTCGGGAAAAGAGAGATGGGCTATCATCACAGAGCCAACATTATTTTTTATGGCATTCTTGAACGGAACAAGTTCTATGCTGTTGAGACGGTCCATTGAGAATTTCAGGACAGGCAGGTCGTTATGGGAATCAATCTCCGTATCACCGTGACCTGGAAAATGTTTTGCAGTTGCAATAACTTTACCTTCCTGCAATCCCTTTATTACAGCTTCGGACATTTTGGAAACGAGGGCAGGGTCCTCGCCGAAAGAGCGTACATTAATAATGGGATTATCCGGGTTGTTATTTACATCACACACAGGAGCATAAACCTGCTGAACTCCGATAGCACGTGATTCTCTGGCTATTATCAATCCCATCTTATAAGCAAGTGCTGTGTTGCCGGTTGCTCCAAGTGCCATATTATTGGGAAATAATGAGCCGTCCGTTACACGCATTCCCGTCCCTCGTTCGAAATCGGAGGAGATAAGCAGTGGAGTATCCGAAAGCTTCTGCAGCTTATTAGATAAAGTTGCATAACCCATAGCAGTCCCTTTGAAAAATATGAATCCGCCTATCTTAGAAACGGTGCAAAGTTTTTTTAATCTAAGAAATTCCGATGAATTCTCGTCATAATTTTCGCCAAACGAACTTGATACTATCATCTGGGCTATTTTTTCTCTAAGTGTCATAGCCGATAATTTTTGCTCGATAAATATATTTTTCTGGCCAGTATTTTGGAACTTGAATTGTATTGAAGAAATACCATTGTCTGAATAATGTTTATTCTCATTCATTTGCAATAAAGAAAGAAATATCAGACCGATGAGAGGAATGAAGGTATTTGCCCCGTATGATATGTAATCACGCATTTATTATAATCTTTTTACAAATTAAATCCTTAATTTCAGAAATACAAATGAAAATTGAAAGTGGTAAATGGAAACATTTTGGGAGTTGAGGTATGATGTAAGTGAAGTGTTCGAAATTTCCTTTGAGTAGAGATAATATGCTTTTATCAATATATAATGAGATGAAAAGCAATAATTCAGTTTCTAATTTTATATAACGATTGTATTAATATATTCAGAAAATCTTGACAATCCATTCAGTCATATTGATCTCTTATCAGAAATAAAATATGATGATATATCTATTTGCGGAATCCTTAAGCAGTGATTTACCAGTAAAGCGTTGTTAACAAAATTTACTCAATGTTAGTGTTCAAATTAATATGAGTTTTTTAATCTAATTCATCTGAGTTAATTCATGTTTCTTCGATAATTAATGTTGCTATTGTTATATTAATTATTTATATTATTTGAAGTCATTCATTTGGAGGTATTTGAATGATTTTTTTTCACTGAATAAATTATTGATTATAAAGAAATTACGAGAATAGAGTATTCTTAGTATACTGTATTTACGGTATTGAGTTTATACCCATGATACGTTAACTTATTAGTAGTTCTTTAATAAATAAAACACAATAACCCCTTTATAAAATTAATTTTTACAGCCATGAAAAAGCAAAAATATTTACTCGGAATTTTCTTATTATTGCTTGAATTATGCATGATCTCAGCTTCATTTTCACAAGTTCCGCCTTACACGATTTGGAATAAACGATATAATAGCCCTTCAAATTTATCAGATTCAGCTGTTGGTGTTGCAGTTGATGGAAACGGTAACGTGTTTGTTACCGGATGGAGCTCATCAAATTCAACTGGAAGAGATATAGTTACAATGAGGTATAACCCGGTTGCAGGAGATAGTATTTGGGTCAAAAGATTTGTTGGTCCGCAAGATGAAATTCCGTCTGTTATTACAGTTGATAATAATTTTGTATATATAACTGGATGGACTTTCGAACCATCCCGCGATATACTAACGATTAAGTATAATTCTACAACAGGTGATACCGTATGGGTTGGCAGATATAACGGTACGGGTAATGGAGGCGATTACGGATTAGCTATATGTCTCGATGCATCGAGTAATGTTTATGTAACTGGCAGGAGCGATATTGGAGGCAGTCAAAAGTTTACAACACTCAAGTATAATGCAGCAGGTGCCCAGCAGTGGGCTTGTGTTTATTCATGGGGACTATCCAGCACTTTCGATGAAGCTCACGGAATAACAGTGGATCAAACAGGGAATGTTTATGTTACCGGATATACAAGAACTAATAATATTGGGGATTATCTTACACTCAAAATAAACAGCAACGGAGATGTACTATGGGCAAAGAAATATAATGGACCTTCAAATGGTGATGATGGTGCTGTAGGTTTAGTTCTTGATGCTGCAGGAGCTAATGTATACATTACAGGTTACAGTCAGGGAACTTCGAGCGGGTATGATTTTTTTACAATAAAATATAATGCATCGACGGGAGATAGTTTGGCTTCAGCAAGATACAATGGTACGGGTAATGCAATAGATTACCCAGTAGGAATAGCTAAAGATGAAAGTGATAACATCTATGTTTGTGGGCTTAGTTATGGGGCAAATGCTCATGTAAACTATGCTACCGTCAAATACAACTCTAGCCTGGTCCAGCAGTGGGTTTCAAGATATGTAGGTAATAGCGGGGATGATTATCCAAGCGCTCTTGCGTATAAATCGGGTTATGTATATGTGACCGGTGCAAGTCTAGGTGCGGGACAGGGATACGACTTCCTTACGGTAAGATATAATGCTGTCACAGGTGCTGAGATTTGGAATAAAAGGGATAACGGAGAGGCAGGCGGAAATGATTATGCTTCCGGTATTGCTGTGTTTGATTCTACCTCAGTTTATGTAACCGGCTCCTCAGCATGGGGCTCACCGACAGGAACCGATTATCTTACGTTCAGGTATTCCCAAAACCCCGTAGGAATTAAGCGTATCTCGGAAAATGTACCTGCTGGATTCAAGCTTATGCAGAATTATCCTAATCCTTTCAATCCGGAAACCTATATTAAATTTGAAGTTCCGAAGGCATCGTTTATAAAGGTTTTTGTATACGATATACTTGGCAGGGAGATAGCTACTCTCGTAAACCAGAAGCTCGAACCCGGCAGCTACCAGGTAAACTGGAATGCCGCTGACCAAACAAGCGGAATATATTTCTATAGACTTGTTTCTGAGACGTACAGTGATACAAAGAAGATGATATTAGTGAAATGATCAAAGTATAATTACAAAAACCCCGTCTACCAGACGGGGTTTTTTATTAGATAAATCTAAAAAAGGATTAATTATTTATCGAAAATAAGTAAGCCTTAAATTGTTCACTTTATAGAACATTGTTCAGATTAAAATTTGATGATGTTATATTATTAATAATAGTAGTCCTTTGCTGTTCATTTCTTTTCACAAATTCCTTCAATAAAGGGAAATTATTCAAATTTCATCGATTTATTCAATTTTTCAGATCTTTCTGTGAACATTATAGAAATAAAACTTGCTGTTTTTTAATAAATAATTTTTATATTTTATATAATAAGTGTAGGTAATTAAATTCTTAATTCAATACAAGTATGAACTTGTATAATTATAACCACACGGGGGGGTGGAAAATGAAAACAAAACTTTCCTTACTTTTTCTCATTAGCTGTTTTATAACAGTAAATTTTTATTCACATTTGCAGGCTCAGGATGCACCGTTAGGACCGGCGCCGAAGATCCTCGAGCAATCGATAAATAAGGTTCCTTATAATCCTCTTATTCTTCCTGATATACTCGCTTCTACAGCGTATGCCCAGGATGGCTCAACGAATGTGTTCGAAAGCGTACCAATACCGGCCGGTACACCATGGACAACCATCGGTCCACTGGCAACATTGTCATACGGAGGTGTTTTTGCAAACGGAAATTACTACATTACAACGGGCTCGACCAATCAGCTGGGCACCGTAAATATTACTACCGGTGTCGAGACGATCATTGGAGCAATTAGCGGTGTAGCAAGCGGTTATACAAGCACTTCTCTAGCTTGGAAACAGCCATCGGGTCCTATGTACCTTGGCGCAACCAACATAACAACATCAAACCTGTATACGGTTACCCTCACATCACCGGTCACCGCTACATTGGTTGGTACCATAACAAACTGCCCCGGTTTGATCGATTTCTCGATTAACTGTTTGAATAATCTTTATGGTGTCGATATCGTAAATGATAATTTGGTTTCGATAAATACAACCACAGGTGCAGGAACGATAGTGGGACCGCTCGGGTTTAATGCAAGCTATGCACAGGGTGGTGCTTTTGAGCTGTCAACAGGTAATTTGTACCTTGCAGCATACAATCAAACCTCAGGTTCAGCCGAGCTTCGTCTCGCTAACCTGACAACTGGTGGAACAACATTGTTAATAAGCTGGTCAGGACATGAGCCTGTTGCTTTCGGGATTCCGGGAACATGCGGTACAACAGTTCCGGCATGCGATATGCAGGCAGGGCCGTTCCTCAGCTTACCCGGTCTGATACTTCCGCAGAATTTTTATCCTATAAAAGCTAGAGTTACAAATGTGGGCTCAGCAACACAGACGAATATTCCCGTAAAATTCTTTGTTAACGGTGCCCAGTACGGGTCAACCTTATATATTCCAACGCTTGCACCGGGGATGTCGGATACTACTGCTGTATTTGCATGGTCACCCTCTGCTTCCGGTCTGACACCTATTGCAATAGCAACAGCTCTTGCTTGCGATTCTATCAGAACGAACGATACGGTTAAAACAACGGTGAACGTTGGATGCGCAAGTCTTTTCACCGATGATTTTACCGGCGGCGACGGCAACTGGAACATCGTCAATAACGGGGGCACGTGCATATGGTCGGTGAAACCGCGTACTTCAAGACCGTATACAATGCCTCCTACCGCTGTAGGCAACGTATTCTCCGCTGATGTAGATCAGTGCGGACCAAGTACAACCATTAATTCGACTGCAACCATGATCAACAGCATCAACTGTACGAATAAATATAACATCTACCTTGAATTTGACAGTGATTTCTACTTACTCAGTGCTGATATCTGCAAAGTGGATGCAAGTTATGACGGAGGGAGCACATGGTCGAATATCTTAAACTGGACAACCAACAGGAGAAATACTCATGAGATAGTATTAATGCCAGCCGCAACTAACCAGGCCGCAGTTAAGGTTCGTTTCACATCCATACAGCCCGCGTGGGATTGGTGGTGGGCGGTAGATAATATCACAATACATGGATGCAGCCTTGTCGGTGTGCCGGGTAACCAGAGTAACATACCTGATAAATATGCTCTTTCGCAGAATTATCCTAACCCGTTCAATCCGGCGACCATGATAACTTATGCTCTGCCGAAAGCCGGGAACGTGAAGCTGACCGTATACGATGTACTCGGACGCGAGGTAAAGACACTTGTGAACGAGTATAAGACCGCAGGTACGTATAATGTTACCTTCGACGGTTCTTCGCTCTCCAGCGGTCTGTATTTCTACAGGATAAATGCCGGAAGCTTTACGGATACCAAAAAAATGGTGCTTGTGAAGTAAGACATTGAGTGATTAGAATCGCGAAAAAATGTTGACGATAAAGTAACCTTGTTACTTTATCGGAAATCCCCTGCCTAAGGCAGGCAGGCTGCATTAAAGCGGGAGTATTGGTGAAATAATATGTTTTGAACAGGGATTTAACCCCTGAACTGATTTTAAACCCCGTCAATCACTGACGGGGTTTTTTATTGATACTATGTGGATTTTGAGTTATTCGTAGACCGCACTGTTCATAAAAATCCCGACTTTATTGAAAAACAACTTGCATTTACAGGCTGTAAATATTATATTATTCAAAGCAAAAATATTTTCATATCATGGGGGGATATATGAAAAAGAAAGTATTTATTTCGATCGTTCTTGTTTTTGCTCTCTCCGCAAGAATTTACTCGCAGGATATTTTTTCTTCCGCAAATTCACCAAAATTAACCGAACAGCAGATTAATAAAATTCCGTATAATTCATC
>JBEKSX010000111.1:0-7778 GCA_049516635.1 Ignavibacteria bacterium
TGGAAGGAGGATATTCAGAATGGCTTTTCCTGATGATAATATTTGAGTCAAGAGAAAAAGAAAAAGAAAAATACCCTGTGCCTACTCCCGGTTTCCCGCTGCCTTCACCTGTCCAGTCCCCGATAAGATAAGACAAGTATTGAAGCGGATCGGATACGGATTCCTTTTGAGCTAGCAATGTACTGTTGAAATAACCGAATAGCATAACGAATGAAATGATTAAAGATAAAATTTTCATGAAGATGTGAATGATTTTGAAAAAAATATGTAAAGATGTAAAAAGAATTGTTGAATCCTCATACGAACCAGCTTACAGCAATATAAACTAGCGCTCCCATGATTCCCGCGAACGGTATCGTAAGTATCCACGCCCATACTATCTTACCTGCAACACCCCATCTGACCGCAGAAAGCCGTTTCACACTGCCTACACCTACTATCGCACCAGTAATAGTATGCGTTGTGCTGACGGGTATGCCCATCAGGGCTGTCCCGATGAGTGTTGCTGCTCCCGCAAACTCCGCACAGAAACCGTCTATCGGTCTTAACTTTGTTATTTTCATGCCCATCGTTCTCACGATCCTCCATCCTCCGAACATAGTACCAAGTGCTATAGCTGCATGGCACAGCAAAACCACGTAGAAAGGAACATAAAAATGATCGAGATATTTAGCAGTAACAAGCACGCCCACTATTACGCCCATAGTTTTTTGAGCATCATTTGTTCCGTGACCGAAACTATAAAATCCTGCTGAGACCAACTGCAGCTTTCTGAAAATACTATCCACTTTTCGAGGTTTCTGGTTGCGGACAATCCAGGTTGTCAGGAGCATGTTAAACAACCCTATGACAAGCCCGAGCATCGGAGCAATGAAGATAAACATGACTATTTTTATCCACCCGCTGATTATCAGCACACCAAAACCAAGTTTAACAACTGCTGCTCCCCCGTACCCGCCTATCAAAGCATGGGATGAACTTACGGGAATAGCAAAATACCATGTAAGGAGATTCCAGAAGATAGCGCCAACGAGTCCCGATGCTATGATGTAAATATCAATGACCTCGATATTCACGATGCCGCTTCCGATGGTCTTTGCTACATTGACATCCAGCGTGAAGGCAGCCACGAAATTAAAGAATGCTGCGAATAAGACCGCTTTCTGGGGTGAAAGAACCTGAGTTGAAACTATGGTAGCAATAGAATTAGCGGAATCATGAAACCCGTTCAGAAAATCGAATATCAATGCTATCAGGATTACAATGAGTACAAGCTCCAGCATAATCTAAATATTTTTTATCAGTATCCCTTCTATTACGATTGTTGCTGTCTGGCACCTGTCGACCGCTCTTTCGATATTTTCCAGGATTTCTTTCTTCTTTATCAGCTCTCTGACATCATTTTCGTTCTCGAAGAGGTCGGAAATCGATTCCCGGAAGACCATATCTCCTTCGGTCTCAAGGTTCCTTATCTGCACAAGCTTATCGAAAATATTATCGTGGTCCTTCAGGCTTTTTACCGCTTCAGTAAGAAGTATAACCTGTGAGAGTAATATTTCCGAAAGCTGGGGTCCGAAAGCCATCGGCTTTTGTATCTTATAGAGATGCACACGTGTAGCAATAGCATCGATGCCGTCAATGATATTGTCGAGCGAGTTTGTCAGCTCATGAATATCTTCACGGTCTATCGGAGTAATGAAGGTCTCGTTGAGCTCGTGTATTATCTGATGGGTAAACTCATCACATTTATTTTCCAGTATGTGTATCCTGCTCGCATCTTCTGCAATGTGATCATGATTGATAAGCATCTGGTTGAGAAGTGTTGCACCTTCAAGTATGCTGGTGGCAAGCTCTGTGAGTAATTCGTAAAATTTCTCCTGTTTCGGAAAGAATTTTTTAAACAAAGTATATTTATTATTTATTTATAAATTATTCGTTAGGATTTATAGAGAAATGTCAGCTAATTAACCGATCTGTAAAAGAACAGTTAACTTTTAGCTAAAATGCTATAAAGATTTGAAATATAAAAACCTAAAATTAAGATGTGTGCGGGAAAGATGGGGGGTAATTGGTTTTTAAGCAGAGTAAAAGACCGGGCTTTGTGCTACCTGTTCTCTTCTGATTTATAGTCTTCTTCTTTATGGCGGATAATTTCACCGCTGCAAAGATATACCACGTCTTCAGCTAAATTTGTTGCGGAATCGGCAATCCGTTCAAGATTTTTCGAAATAGACCTGATGTTGAAATAATCTTTCGTCCGCTCCGGATTCTTTTCGGCAGATGCAATGGTTTTCAGGATCAACTGCCGTGTTAATTCATCAACCTCGTCATCTCCTGCACAGACCTCTTTTGCAAGATCCATATCCGTATTCACCAGAGAATCCAGGCTTTTTTTCACCATCGCCTGTGTCTTTTCAGCTATTTCAGACAGGTCATTGACAAGGTCCATCATTACCTTGGTTGATAGAAATTTTCCTCTTTCAGCCATATTGGCAGCCAGATCACCCATTCTCTCAAGATCATTGTTCATTTTCAGTACGGCAACTACAAATCTCAGCTCTTTTGCAACCGGCTGGTATAATGCCAGAATTTTTAAACATTCTTCTTCAATAACTATTTCGAGCGAATCTATCTCCCTGTCCTTTTGTATTATTTCATTAGCAAGATTCTTATCCTGGCGCTGAAGAGCAAGCATAGCCCTTTGTATCTGCTCCTCCACGATAGCCCCCAGGCTTAATATCAGTTTCTTTAAATTATCTATCTCTCTTTGCCAGTAATGAAGCATTTTTAACTCCTTTTAACCGAACCTGCCGGTTATATAATCTTCTGTTTGTTTTTTATTTGGTTTCGTAAAAATTATTTCCGTTTCACCGAATTCAACAAGATATCCTTCAAAGAAAAATGCAGTGTAGTCTGATACTCTCGATGCCTGCTGCATATTATGTGTAACAATCACTATTGTATAATCCTTTCGAAGCTGTGATATGAGGTCCTCAATTCTCGCCGTAGATTTGGGATCGAGGGCTGAAGCAGGTTCATCCATGAGGAGTATTTCCGGTTCGACAGCCAGAGCCCGTGCAATACATAATCTCTGCTGCTGTCCGCCGGACAGCCCGAGTGCATTTTCATGGAGCCTGTCCTTCACTTCGTCCCACAGAGCGGAACGCACCAGGCAGGTTTCCACTATTTCCCTGAGCCTCGTTTTATCCTTGACGCCGTGAATTCGCGGTCCAAATGCAACATTATCATAAATCGATTTCGGGAATGGGTTAGATTTCTGAAATATCATACCGACTTTTTTGCGGAGGGTAACAACATCGGTATCATTATCATAAATATCCTTCCCATCTATCAAAACTTTTCCTTCAAGTCTTGTATCATCGATAAGATCGTTCATCCTGTTCAAAGTGCGGAGAAAAGTTGATTTGCCGCAGCCCGATGGTCCGATAAGTGCGGTTACCTTATTTTCAGGAATTACAAGGTCTATATCAAATAAAGCTTGAGTATTACCGTAATAAAAATTTAAGTGTTCAACATCAATTTTTCTGGAATTATTAGAATTCAAACTGCCAAACATATCAAATAATATATTTCTCCTTTATTCCCGAAACTGCAGCCGTAAGGAAATTAAAAATAGTAATAAATCCTCTCGTAAGAAATAAATAAACCGGGCACCCGGAAAAAACCGCATACCCGGTAATATCATGATAACTGTAAATAGAGCATATTAAAATTCAAGAATACCGTGAACAAGCAATCTCGCATCCGTCTTCGTAGTAGAACCGTCATATTTTACAATGTACTGGCTCTGGTAAGTCGTAGCTTGATAAGTGATACCCAGAGTACATACTTTAGTAGGTTTATATGCTAATCCCAGTATCAATAAAGTCTGCTTATCAGTATTATTGTTGAAAGAAGTGGTTGAAGTGTTATCATTTCCCGTATTCGGGTCAAACATATCGAACCTTGCAACAAGCATTAATTTTTCGTTCAGCTGCTCGACGGGAGGATTAAATTCCAGCCATGCGGAAAGTCCTGTTGATGAAGCTTTAAGCAGAGAATCGGGTTTTGCTGCGGAATAAGGATCCTGATTAGATTGGGCGCTGAATTCACCTCCGACCTTAATGAACCCGAACTTCTTCATGTTATATTTGAAACTGACCATACCGCCGAAACGATTCCTGACATACTGAGCACCTACAATACCGTTGGATGGATTAACCGTCATATCTTCACCGTTTGCTAATTTACCGATATAAGCAAATCCTCCGAGAGTTAGATCAGCTATTCCGTCAATTCTGTCCTTGCCTTTTTTCTTTTGTGCATCCATCTTCTTATTGATCTGGGTAACTAAAGGATGAATAAACAGAGAACCCATGAAATCTTTGAACCTATTATCGAAGGTCAGGTTTCTGTAACCATTCCCGTTGAACACGTTCGTGTATAATTCACCGTATCCTTTGGGGAGCATTAAAGATCCTTCCAAACCCATATCGGCTGAAGAGAAGTAGGATCCGGTTGTTTTTGTTATCGTATTTCCGCTTCTAGGTGCTGAAGTGGTATAAGAATAATCCGTGAGCGTTTTTGCGAAACCTCTATAGCCCCAGTATTTTTCGATATTTGCTATCCACCTGTTAGGAATAATTCCTATGGTTAAGTCGACTGCAATTCCTGATTCATGTTTAAAAGCAGTCCAGTCAACCCAGGCATATTTCAAGCCCAGCATATATTGTGTTGTTCCGCCCTGGTCTTTGAACGAGAATACATCGGGTGTAATTCTTCCTTTTACGTTCGGTGCAAGTGAAGCAAGTACGTTGATATAAGCTCTTTCTATGTAGAAAGAGTTCATGCTGGTCTCGAACTGGTTCTTCGTAGGATTATAGCCAAACGCTGAATTTGAGTTCACACCATTGGCGGAAGTATCTATCTTCGAAATAAAGTTTGCGTTGTCAACATTGAATTCCCATCCTGTAAATATTACGCCGCCTATCTTTACCTCCGGTTTGAATTCATCCTTGCTCTGACCAAACATCAAGGACACGCATGCTAATAATAAGAAAATAGAAAATAAGTGTTTTTTCATTTTGTTCTCCTGATTGTTATTAAATTTTCATTAAATTTTTGCTCGATAAATTCTTATTTATTTAAAGCATAACAAAAGTATAAAAAGTGTGTTACCTGCATATTAACGATCTGTTAAAAATTTATTAAGCAGTTTATACAATTAAAACTTGACTTTCCATCTCTTAGCAAGCATTTTGGCGGAGATATTCAGAATTAATATCAGCAGAATGAGAATCAAGGAAGCACCCCAGGCAAGAGAATGCCATTCTTTATAAGGACTCGTTGCATATGTAAAAATGACGTGCGGCAGTGAGCTGATGGGCTTCATAACATCGAGGTTCATGAAAGGGCTGCCGAAAGCTGTAAAGAGCAAAGGTGCCGTTTCGCCAGCAATCCTCGCCACACCGAGCATTATCCCTGTTACTATACCATTCATAGCTGCCGGCAATACGACCCTGATGATAGCAGCATAATATGGAACCCCCAATGCATATGCAGACTCCTTAAGGGAAAAAGGAAGGAGCTTTAAAGTTTCTTCCGTAGATGTAATGATCAAGGGAAGCATCATGATGGAAAGTGCTGCACCTCCCGAGAGTGCCGAAAAACTTCCCATTTGTTTTACTATCCACAGGTAGGCGATCATGCCTATTACAATAGAAGGTGTCCCTTGCAAAACATCCACTCCCAGCCTAACGTAATAAGTAAATTTCTTTTTTTGAAATTCGGTCAGGTAGATACCGAGTGCAATTCCGAATGGAATTGCAATAAGCGAAGCTATAAAAATGAGCTCGAAAGTTCCGATTATCGCATTTGCTATTCCTCCTCCCGTTTCACCCACCGGTTTTGGCAAATTAAATATAAAGCCCCAGTTCAGAGAGGATATTCCCTCTTTTACTATATAAAATAAAATCAGAAGAAGGGGAACTGCCAGCAGGACCGCGAACGTAAAAACGAGATACTTAAATATATTATTTTTGATTTTTCTGATAATAAGGTTGCTCATATCACTGTGTCTTTCCGAATTGTTTAATGATCTTCTTCCCTGCTATATTTATGATAGTGGTCACTACAAACAGAAGCAGACCTATCTGGATGAGCGATGAAACGTACACATCTCCCGTTGCTTCGGTAAATTCATTTGCTATTACGCTCGCCATAGTATTGGCAGGGCTGAATATGCTCGTAGGAAGAGCATTCCTGTTTCCTATCACCATAGTTACTGCCATCGTTTCGCCTAAAGCCCTGCCAAGAGCCAGAAGTATCCCGGCAAATATCCCGGATCTTGCATATGGCAGAACGATACTTCTTATAACTTCATATTTAGTTGCCCCAAGCGAATATGCTGCTTCCTTTAAATGATTTGGGACCATGCTTATGACTTCACGCCCGATAGATGCAGAATATGGAATTATCATGATAAAGAGCAGAATGGATGTGGTAAATATTCCTATCCCTAGCGAAGGGAGACCGAGCGAAACCTCCAGTGATCTCATTATCGGTACAAGGAAAAAAAGACCCCAGAAGCCGTATATTACAGAAGGAATCCCCCCGAGAATTTCTACTGCATTACGGAGGAAAGTTGAAGGTGCCCCCTTCCTGAAATATTCACCCAAGAAAAGAGAAATGGAAAGTGAGAACGGTATCGTAATTATTAAGGCAAGGAAAGAAGTTATTACCGTCCCCACAAGGAAGGGCAATGAACCGAACTCCCTCTCCACAGGATTCCAGGTTGAATGTGTGTAGTAGCTTAATCCGAATTCTTTTATTGAGGGTATGGATTGAATTAGCAAGGTTAGAAAAATTCCGATAATAATCATAACGAATAATATAGAAGAGAACCCCAGCGATTTTTTGAAAAGCCAGTCGAAAAGCCTGAATTTTTTAATACGCTTCAGCTCTATTCGTACCCTGGAATTAACTGCACCAACCGAATATGGTTTTGAGCCGATGGTTAATTCTAACCCTGAATCCGTCATGCCTTCTTTTCTATATCATTTAAATTGAACAAGGGAGCTGACTTACCCGTTTTATTATTTTATATCAAGGACCTTTTTATCACCGTAGGTAACGGTATTCAATAATACCTCTACCTTCTTCACAGCTTCCGGCGGAAGCGAGGCGTAAGAAAGGGGTTCTGCATACTGCTGTCCTTCATGCGTTACCCACCATAGAAGCTTCACTATCTGTTTTGCTTTTTCTTCACTGCGGTCATTATAATTCTGGTCTTTGTATAATAAGAGCCATGTAAAGCTAACGATCGGATATCCATTATCCGCATCGCTGTTGGTCAATGAAACTCGAGTATCCTCGGGAAGGCTCACGTTCGCAGCCTCATTTGTGGATTTAAGCGAAGGAGTAATAAAGTTGCCTTTTTTATTCTGAAGCTGAGCTGTCTGCATCTTATTCTGGAGAGCATAGATCAATTCGACATACCCGATGCATCCGGGCTGTTGAGTAACAAGAGCTCCAACCCCTTCATTTCCTTTTCCGCCTAATCCCACAGGCCAATTAACCGATTTACCCGTTCCAACTGCTTTCTTCCAATCCTCGCTGACTTTTGTGAGATATTCCGTAAAAATGTATGAAGTACCGCTGCCATCTGAACGATGCGCTACAGTAATTGCAGTTGACGGCAGTTTCACATCTGGATTAATTTTGGCTATACGCTCATCGTTCCATTTATTGATCTTGCCCATAAATATCAGAGCAAGCAC
>JBEKSX010000112.1:0-7728 GCA_049516635.1 Ignavibacteria bacterium
TTGTGAACTATTACGAGTCAGCTTCCATCTATATGCAGCTCTCATATATAGAAGCATTCGGCATAGCCCAGGTCGAAGCTATGCTCAATGGTTGTATCCCGGTTTCGAATGACGGATTTGCTTTACCCGAGGTCATTGGCGATGCGGGGTTCGTAATAAAAGATTTTGATATAGAAAAATATTTATCAGTAATAAAAGAGATCCTTGACAAAAAACATGAAGAACTAAGAGATAAAGCTGTTAAAAGAGTGCTTGATAATTTTACGTTTGATATTAGAAAGAACAAAATTCTGACTCTGCTGCATAATCTTAATTGACCTCATCTGAATGGATATAATTTTAAATATGATAAAAATGAATTATGCAAAATAAATTACTAAATAAAATATGCTGCCCTTATGACAAAAATGAACTTGAACTGCGGGTATTCGAAACTCATAAAAAGAAATATGGTGATACGGAAATAGAAGAAGTATTGAACGGCGTATTAATTTCTAAATCCGATTGGCTTTACCCGATAATAAACGGCGTCCCGAGAATGCAATTCAATTCATTTTTAGATCATGAAATTTTACTGAAAAAATACTATCCTGCTTATAATTCAAATAAACGATCCATCATAAATAAGTATGGTAAAATACTCTCCGATTCTGTAAAAAAAACAAAAAAAACCGGAAAGAGCTTTGGACAGGAATGGAAAATATTTAAATATGA
This sequence comes from Ignavibacteria bacterium, assembly GCA_049516635.1. Classification (GTDB taxonomy): domain Bacteria; phylum Bacteroidota; class Ignavibacteria; order Tepidaquicellales; family OLB5; genus JBEKSX01. The sequence continues at coordinate 715 of JBEKSX010000112.1, forward strand.
TAGTGACACCACATGGGGATTTTCAAAAGACACACGGAAAAAAAGATTTTTAAAAGAACTTTTAACTGATGAAAATTCATTAAAAGGAAAAAGCTTGATAGATATCGGCTGCGGCAATGGAGTACTTACCAGCGGTATAGCAGAATTTGGTATGGAAACCTTCGGTATCGACGTATCTCCGAGCGTAGAAAGAGCGTACCTTAATAATCAAAATGTTAATTCCCATTTTTTACAAGCCGATCTTCAAAATCCCCCGTTTAAAAACCAGAGCTTTGATATTGTTTATTCAACCGGTGTTTTACATCACACAAATAATACAGAGCTATCATTTTCCTGCATTTGCCCGCTTTTAAAACACTCGGGCCGTTTATATATCTGGTTATATAAACCTGAAAAAGATCTCAGGCATAATTTTTTAATTAATCTGAGAAAATTCACAAATAAACTACCCATCGCTATGCAGTATGTCTTTTATCTTACTTTTCTTGTTCCTCAGGGATTAATAAAAGAGAAATTAAGAGGAAAAAAAATTTCCTGGAGAGAACAATTGATAAATTATTTTGATGTTTTATCCCCCGAATTCAGATTTGAGCATACACCGGAAGAAGTAAGATTATGGTTCACTAAAAGGAATTTCGGCAATATAAATGTAAGTATAACTGAATACCTCGGTTTCGGAATTTTCGGTGATCTGAATTAATATTCATCTTCATCCTAAGAACGTTTTTTCTTCCCTTAATCACCCCGGAGGCCAGTGCATGGGTCTGCCGCTCAGCAGGTGGCAGTGCAGATGGAACACACTCTGTCCCGCAATCTCCTTGCAATTGATCACAAGACGGTAGCCGTCAAGTTTTTTCTCGCGGGCAATGGCTGTTGCTGCCAGAATCAGTTTGCCTGCTGCATCGTAATTGTTCACATCCAGCTCATCGGTTGATTCAATATGCTGTTTCGGAATAATCACAATGTGTGTAGGTGCCATCGGGTTTATATCGTTGAAGGCAAGCACTTCACCTGTTTCATAAACTATAGTTGAAGGGACCTTTCTTTCTGCTATTTTACAAAATAGACAATCTTCCATATATCATTTTTTCTGTACAGGTTCTCCTTTGGGTTCCGATTCTTTTTTCATATTTTCGATATCGGGTGATCCCGGCGGGTTAGTTATGTCATTTACATTTCCTTCATTACCTGTAGGAGTTTTGTCATTTTTGATCTCCTGTTGTTTTGCATTCGTCGTATCGGTCATGCTCAATGTATCTTTTTTAGTCTGAAGCGAATCCGTCTCCGGTTTCAGTGTATCGTTCTTCGACGCAATAAATTTCTGATATTCCAGAATTTTCCCGGATACCTGCTGGACAAGCTGTGATTTAGGTGCAAGCTGTATGATATTGCTGTAGTAAAAATAAGCGCTGTCAGGCTTATTCAGGACATTCTCGTATATCCAGCCCGCAGCATAATTTGCACGTGCGAAATATTTTGATGAGGAAAAATTGGTTACAATATTTTCAAATTCCTGCAATGCCGGAATATATTCTTTCGAAACGAACCTGCTCTCCGCATCCAGATACATGCTGTCAACGGAACCTGTCATCAGGTTCTCATCTTCTACGGGAAGGTTCAATATTCTCCTGCTCGCATTTGCTACCGAAGAAAGCGGGTACTCATTGATAATTTTACGGAAGATCTGATCAGAACCCGCCTCATCATTGTTGCTCCTGTAAAGACTTGCCAGGGCAAATAATACTTTAGCTTTAAATTCATGGTCTTTTGATTGTTCATAAGCATCATTCAGATACTGGATTGCAGAATCCTGCTTACGCATTGCGTAAATAAAAAGTTCAGCCAGCTCAAATTTTGCTTTCGTTATGTTTTCGACCTTGACCCTTGCAGAATCTTCTTTGGCCCTCGCGGAATCTTCTGGAGTCATGGACTGTGTAAGCGTATCTTTCTTCATCTTTAGTGTATCCTGCGGTTTGTTCAGCAATGTATCCAGCGGTTTTTTCAATTTTTGTATACTGCCCTCTTCAGGTAAATTTCCTACTGAATCAACAAAGATCGGGTCACCGCCGGGTCTGCCGCCGTCACCTTTTCCTTTTTTCTCCTGGTCCTTCTGTTCCTGTTCCTGCGGGTTCTTACTGTTATTATCCCTCTGGTAATTAATAAAAGTAGTATCGTTATCGATGTTTATCTGTGATCCGGTTATTATCGACCTTAGTTCAAAATATGTTTTAAATACTTTCATCCTTGAAGTTGCCGGTTGATAGTAATGCCCGGCACTGCTTTCTTCGCCAGACAGCTTAAAATATTTATATGCGGTAAGGTAGTCTCCAAGTATATTTTCGTTATAAACACCCATCGAATAGCACGCATCGGAAGAAGCCGGAGTACGTCCATAGGTCATTATTACGTATTTGTAATGATCAATAGCATTTTTATAGTCTTTCTTCTCTTCATAATATTTTGCCTGGAGAAGCTCAATATCGGAAACGTAAACAGAATTATCTTTATATTTTACCTTCAGTTTTTCAAGCTGTTCTTCTACATTCGTGAAATTATTGCTTGATATAAGATATTTTAGATTGTTGAACCGGGATAAATATTCCAGCTCATATGTAGTACTGTAATCACGGACTTTATCAAATTCAGCAGCCCCTTTACCCGGGTCAGTTCTGGCAACCAGGGTGGCTATCAGGAACTGCATCTGTGCTTTGAATTCATTGTCCTTTGAATGCTGAATGGATTTTTCATAGCTCGAAATCGCACTGCTGTAATCTTTTATGCTGATGTAATACTCCGCCATAGACTGGTATGCACCCGATATTATCAGCTCATCTTTCGAAGTGTTGATCAGCTTATCGAACCTGTCAAGTGCATCGGTATAATCCTTCAGCCTGGATTCGGTGCGGGCGTAATACAAAATTGCTTCTTCAAGGAGCGGGCTTGCCGAAAGCTTGGAAATAAATTCACTGAATTTCCGCTCGGCTTTCAGGTAATCGCCGAGATAGTAATACGATTCACCGATAAGCATTACCGCCTTATCCATGAAAGCACTGCTTTTGTGGTATTGAATGACCTTCGATGCTTTTTCTATAGCTTTGTTGAAGTCATCCATTCCCTCCTGGCTCAATCGCGGATTAATGTATACAGAATCGATACTGTTACTGTAATTCGAAAGCAGCTGATTTGTATAGATATCATAGCCATCACTAAAATTCTCTTTTGCGTTAAAAAATGTATTAAAGTAGGTTCCGAAATTTTCTGTTCGATTTCCGAGGAACATGTAACTTGTGTACCCCTGGAAAGCAGGATCAAGGGTGAGTTCATAATTGGGTTCGGGGTCCTCAACAGTAGTATCAGTTATTGTGTAGGTCCTGTATTTGAAAGTAGAACATGACTGCATCAATACAGCAAATACCATGAGCAGAGCTGGAATTCCGATCTTAAGTAATGTATTTTTGAGTACTGTCATTATTTTCGTCAAATCAAATTAACCCTTTTATTGAAAATTATCAATGGAAACACAGAAAGAGATAAATTAATACCCTGAATAGAATCAGGTCCGTAAAAGTTTATAAAGTTTATAAGGATCGTAAAGTTCATCAAGTTTGTCAGGTTTGTAAAGTTTATTAAAATTGGTTAAGTTAATAAAGTAAACAAGACATCTTTAATTTTTAATTTTAAAATGTAACTTTGTCCGAAGGACTCCTTCGGAGAATTTTAAAATTTTAATTTTAAATTTTTTTGTTACCCGAAATTCGTTAGTAACACTGCAGGGTACCCCCCTACTACTTAAGTAATCGATTTAATGTTTAAGTAATCAAAAACGCAAAATCCCTCTCCTAATTTAAATCCGTTAACTGACATATAACTATTTTATATTTAATGTACTTACGACCATGATGTTATTTTATTGATTTCATTACTTAAAATGATAGATTTCTAGACCCCTTTCCTCCAATTGAAATCGGGAGGACTTCACCCTGGTAAGGGGGAGAGCTACCACTCGAGCCACGATTTTCTAATAATGTTCGTAGAGACGACCCGGTGGGTCGTCTCGCACTAGGAGACGCCTCACCGAGGCGTCTCTACACCTAGCCAAAATCCACAAATACAAATATAATATAATAATCTGCAGAAATCAAGGCAATAATTTAGTATAGCTGTGAAATTCAGTGTTATTTTGATACGTTTTAAAAGTGCAGTTTATTAAGATATTCTTTTCGGATCAACAAAAAAGGCAGTTATGGTTAATAACTGCCTTCTAACAGAATATTTCGTAATGCTATTTTAATAACATCATCTTTTTAGTTTGTATATAAGAACCGGCTTCTATTTTATAAAAATATACACCGCTTGAATATGCTGAAGCATCCCAAGTAACTTCATATATGCCGGATTTTATATGTTCGTTGACGAGTGTTGCAACTTCACGGCCGAGGAGGTCGTAGATCTTCAATGTTATGAACCCCCCTGCCCCCCTTTCGCTAAGGGGGGACAGTGGGATTTGGAACTTTATTTTCGTTGACGGGTTAAACGGGTTGGGATAGTTTTGATATAAGGCATATTTTTCTGGAACTTCAGAAGAGATTCTCTTAATTCCAATATTTTGTGAATATTTTATTGTTGCATAATCATAACCTGCTCCTACTCCGCAACTTTGTCCTGCTACATACACATTTCCTGAACCGTCAACTGCGATAGTAAATGAATAATCAGTACTATCTCCCGGTCCGTTGTACGTTTGAATCCATTGCTGTACTCCGCTTGCATTATATTTTATGGTTGCATAGTCATTACCTGTTACGCTTCCCAAGCTACTTCCCGTTACATATACATTTCCTAAAACTTCAACTACAAGGGAATATGCTACATCATTACCGTTTCCAGTTCCGTTATATCTTTGAACCCACTGCTGTACTCCGCTTGCATTATATTTTATCGTTGCATAGTCATTACCTGTTCCGTTTCCTGAACTATATCCTGTTACATACACATTTCCTGAACCGTCAACTGCAATTGATTTTGCATAATCACTACCATTTCCAGTTCCGTTATATCTTTGAACCCACTGCTGTACTCCGCTTGCGTTGTATTTTATTGTTGCATAGTCTTTACCTGTTCCGCTTCCATAACTGGATCCTGTTAAATACACATTTTCTGAACCGTCAATTGTAAGGGAACTTACTACATCATCACCATTTACCGGACCGTCATATCTCTGAACCCACTGCTGGACTCCTGTGGCAGAGTATTTTATCGTTGTATAGTCATAACTTGTTCCGTTCCCTGCGCTCCAACCCGTTATATATACATTTCCTGAACCTGCAACTGCTATAGAATTTGCTCCATCATCACCATTTACCGGTCCGTTATATCTTTGAATCCACTGTTGTATTCCATCTGTATTATATTTTATCGTAGCGTAGTCATTACCTGTTCCGCTTCCCATACTACTTCCCGTTACATATACATTTCCTAAACCTTCAACTGTGATAGAATATGCATAGTCATCACCATTTCCCGGTCCGTTATATCTTTGTACCCACTGTTGTATTCCGTTTGCATTATATTTTATCGTTGCATAATCATAACCTGTTCCGCTTCCCATACTAATTCCCGTTACATATACATTTCCTGAACTATCAACAGCGAGGGAATTTCCCCAATCATCACCATTTCCCGGTCCGTTGTATCTTTGTATCCACTGCTGTACTCCGCTTGTATTGTATTTTATCGTTGCATAGTCAGATCCTGTTCCGCTTCCCGTACTACCACCCGTTACATATACATTTCCTGAACCATCAACTGCGATTGAATTTGCATAATTTGGTCCGCTTCCCGGTCCATTATATCGCTGAACCCATTCCTGTTGAACCTGTGAATATAAGCTTACGGTAAAAAGTATAAAAAGTGGAATTAAGAAGAATAATTTCATTTTCATTTTAATAACACCATCCTTTGTGTTTGGTTAAATGATTCTGTTTTAATTTTATAAAAATATACCCCTGATGAATAAATGGACGCATCCCATTCCACCTCATAAGTTCCGGGTTTTAGCTGTTCATTAACAAGCGTGGCAATTTTTCGGCCGAGGAGGTCGTAGATCTTCAAGGTCACGAACCCCCCAACCCCCCTTTCGTAAAGGGGGGACAATGGGATTTGGAACTTTATTTTCGTTGCCGGGTTGAACGGGTTGGGATAATTTTGATATAATGCATAACTCTGCGGAACGGATTCCGATATTTTTTTAACACCTATCAATTCCGATAAAGGTCTGCGCCAAACAGCTTCACCGTTCAGACCGGCAAAAACGTAATCATTATTTACAGCAAGATTTGTGATATAAAGATTGTTTAATCCTTCGTTAGCTTGTACCCAGTTTGCGCCATTATCGGAGCTTGCATATACTCCATCAGTGTATGAACCTGCAAAAACATTCGTCTCGCTTGCAGCCAATGACCAGATAACCGCATTTGCCGGAATACCGTTGTTAACCGGGAACCATTGTACACCATTATTCGTGCTTGTATAGATGCCGTGCTGGTAAATCCCTGCAAAAATGTTCGTGGTATTATCAGCAAGGCTTTCGACAGACGAAACTCCCGGCAGACCATTGCTTATAGATGACCAGCTTGCGCCATTGTTCGTACTTAAATATATGCCCGTACCCCATGTGCCAGCAAATATACTATTACCGTTAATTAAAATAGCATTAATATAGGCATTATACGGTAAGCCGTTAGTGAGAGCAGTCCAGTTAGTACCGTTATTTGTGCTTAAATACAATCCGGCACCATATGTCCCTACAAACAAATTTGAACCGCTTACTACCTGACATGTGAGTCCAAGGTGACTTAAAAATCGCTATTAATCTTATTCCAGTTCGCGCCGCTGGTTGTACTTAAATAAATACCGTAAGCGTATGAACCGGCATACACATTATTTCCGTTTATCGAAAAATCTGTAACGCTAAAATAATTTGGAAGACCGTTATTAGAAGAGAACCAGTAATTT
>JBEKSX010000113.1:0-7423 GCA_049516635.1 Ignavibacteria bacterium
CTTTTATGGCAAAACCGATGAACAGCGCAACGTAAGCGAGCAGTCTTGCTGTGGTCAGTGAGCCTGCCAGCAGTGAGCCCGGGATATAATTTGCAGGGTCCATCAATGAGATCATATTGAAAGTATGCACGCCGGTTGTAACATCTTTTGACGAAAAGTATAATGCAAGCATAACAACCAGGATGAATGCGCTTCCGAAAAGTGTATACAGGAAGAACTTGATAGCCGCATATATCTTTCTCGGTCCGCCCCAGATGCCTATTAAGAAATACATCGGCAGCAGCATGATCTCCCAGAAGATGAAGAACATGAAGAAGTCAAGCGTCACGAATGTACCCATCATTCCGGTATCGAGGAGCAGGAGTAGTGCAAAATATCCTTTCAGGGCTTTATCCACACCGGTTGTCTTAAATGATGCGAGGACAGCAATGAACGAGATAATTCCGGTAAGCAGGACCATCGGCATCGAGATACCGTCTACTGCCATGAAATATTCTATGATTATCCTGTTCGTCCACGTGAATCCCGATACATCTATCCACTTGAACTTTTCGATAAACTGCATGGAGTCAAGCTTGTTGATGCCAGGCATGCTGTTGTTGAACAATGCAAAGGCAACCACACACAGCACGAGCTGTACAAAAACAAACCCGAGCGAGGTCCACTTTATCTGTTTTTCTTTATCTTTGGGAAGCAGTAGGACAACCACCATACCGAGGACTGGAAGGAAAGTTATCCAGCTAAGGATTCCGATATTAAGTAATTTTAATTCATGCATAGTCAAAGATTTCCAATTTTATTAAAGAGTTCTAGTGCCGCTGGTCGGACTCGAACCGACACGGGATTGCTCCCACATGATTTTGAGTCATGCGTGTATACCAGTTTCACCACAGCGGCTGATTAATTATAATCATTTGCGTATAGGTTATATTAAAGAGCAAAAACTTCTTAGTTATTATTGTCATCCTGAACCCCGCAACAAGTGCGGGGTAAACTCCGCGAAAAATCTAAAAAATTTATCCAGTATTAGATTCTTCGGTCGCTTTCGCTCCCTCAGAATGACAGTGAATGCCTTACATCGTTCTGAATATAAAGTAGAATACGATTATTCCAAAAAGAACGTAAGCAAGATAGGTTTGTATCTTGCCTGTTTGTATTTTTCTGAATATCAAGCCGAAGAACATCACAATTCCCGCAACCAGGTTCACCAGTCCGTCCACAAACCCGTTATCGAACTTGCCCGAACCTTTAGATGTCTTTTGTGTGATGTATGCGGCACCGTTAACGGCACCATCGACTATAGTATTATCGAACCATTTCAGTATGCGAGTTAACCCCAGCGTAGCTGCAACTATCACGCCCTCATAAAATTCATCGAAGTACCACTTGTTAAGAGAGAAATTGTACAACGGTCTAATCTTTTCGGCTAATGCATCAGCGTCGAATGTTTTCCACTTATAGAACAGGAATGCGAACAGAATTCCTAATCCCGCGCATATCAGCGATATCGTCATTGCACTGTAATGAAAGTGATGGAGCTCTTCGAAGTATACCGAAGATTCATTCGCTGCCTCCTGGATCCCTCTCTGGAATTCGAACCTTTGTGCTTCAGGCACAATGCTCTGGGGTGCTGGAACATACTTTGTGAACCAGCCTACATTCGCATCAATAGGATTAAATGAGAAGAATACGAAGAAACATAATATTGCCAGAATTATTAATGGCAGCGTCATCTGGATCGGCGATTCATGCGTGTGTTCAAACTTCTCTTTGTTAGCAGGTTCGCCGTGGAAAGTCAGGAATACCAGACGGAACATATAGAACGCGGTAAGTCCCGCAATCCCGAATGCGAAAACCGGTATAATATAATTTATTCCTCCGGTCAATTTTGCAAACGCCATTGTACCTGCCAGGATCGAATCTTTGCTCAGGAAGCCCGATGTAAAAGGAACTCCCGAAATTGCAAGCGTGGCTACAAGGAACGTGATGTAAGTTATCTTCATCTTACTTTTCAGGCCGCCCATCTGACGTATATCCTGTTCATGGTGAAGAGCTATTATGACCGACCCGGCTCCGAGGAATAAACACGCTTTGAACGCGGCATGGGTCACCAGGTGGAAGAATCCCGCCGTATATGCACCAACACCGAGTGCCAATATCATGTAACCGAGTTGGCTAATGGTCGAATAAGCGAGAACTTTTTTAATATCATTTTGAGTGATGGCAATAGTTGCAGAGATAAATGCCGTTATCAGACCAATGTATGCAATAACCGTTAATGCATCGGCGGTCATCATTACAAACGTTCTTGCTATCAGGTACACTCCTGCGGCGACCATTGTTGCGGCATGGATCAGAGCGCTGACGGGTGTGGGACCTTCCATAGCATCGGGAAGCCATACATGCAGGGGGAATTGTGCCGACTTGCCCACTGCACCGCAGAACACAAGTATTCCTGCAGCAGTAAGCCATCCGCCTGTCAGCTGTCCCGATTGGATAGCCGCAAAAATATCGGTGAATGTAAAAGACTTGGTAAAAATGTAAATGATCAGTATTCCAGAGAAAAACCCGATATCACCTATCCTGTTCACGATAAAAGCTTTCTTCGACGCATACTGCGGTCCCGGCTTCTCGTACCAAAAACCTATCAGCAGGTAAGATGTGATGCCGACCAGCTCCCAAAAAATATACATCATGAAGAGGTTGTTTGTCAGCACAATACCCAGCATCGAGAACGAGAATATTCCGAGGAATGCAAAGTACCTGCTGTATTTAGTATCACCCTCCATATATTTTACGGAGAAGAGGTGTGACATAGCGCTTATCAGGCAGACCACCATCATCATCACGACGGATAGGTTGTCTATCGATATACCGAGGTTAATCTTAAAAACACCCAGATTGAACCATGTTACTTCGGCAATTATTTTATCACCCGATCCCGTATTAATAAAGATGTAAATAGAAATGAACAGGCAGGCGAATATAAGTATGTTTGCCAGCCAGTCACCCTGCCTCGGGAGACGTTTCCCGAAAAATATAAGCAGAGCGAAAGATAGGAGAGGCAGAAATAATACTAATAATGAAAGTGTAACTAACAAATCTTTATTATATTAAAATTTAAAATTCAATCCTTCAAAGAATCTATCTCGTCTGCATTGACGGTTTTAAAATTATTGAAGATGTTAAGAATAATTGCCAGTGCTATTACAGCTTCGGCTGCAGCAAGGATAATAACAAATATAGCTATTACCTGTCCGTCGGTGCCGAGCAATCCGTACTTCGAGAAAGCAATGAAATTGATATTAGTTGAGTTGAGGATAAGCTCTATTCCCATAAGTATCATGATAGCATTCTTCCGGGCTACGACCGCAAAAAGTCCCAATCCGAAAAGAAGCGAGCTTATTACAAGAAAATGAGTTAAACCTACATGTACGTATTCCATATTTTTAATTCTTCCTTGCTAAAAATACCGCACCCATTATGGCAACCAGCAGAACAACGGATGCTATTTCAAACGGCAGTAAATATTTTGAGAGAAGCAAAACGCCTATTTCACTGACCGTTGTTTCCGGAGTCGGTGCCTCGGATTGTTTCCATTTGGTCGATATCATCACACTTACGAGCAGTGCTGCTATGACGGCAACCACTATAGTAGCCGGCAAAGCTTTAAGGCTCTGCGTATTTACCTCAACATCTGTAGCATTGGTTGTTAACATCACTCCGAATATCACAAGTATCAGGATACCGCCCACATATATCAACAATTGTGTGATAGCGATGAAGTCGGCGCCCAACAGGACATATATACCCGCTACACCCGAGAAAGTGAAAAGCAAAGAGAAGGCGGAGTATACTATATTTTTAGAGAAGACAACAACCCCTGCCGAGACTATTGTAATGAAAGCGAATATGTAAAATATTATGTCGTATACACTCATAATGAGTTTTATATTTTTTATCTAATATAGTTTATATCTCCAGGTCATCTGTTGCATCGGTGCAAGTGTAATTCATGCGAATATCGAATTCTGGATTCCCGCCTTCCCGCCATAGGCGGGCAAGCTGCGGGAATGACACTTCATCAGATACTACTTACTTTCGCCTGCAAGAGGGTCTGTTTTTACTTCTGCCGAAGCTTTTGCCTTATCTTCTGCGGCAGCTTTAGCAGCAGCGGCTTTTTTCTCTTCCTGCTCTTTCTGGTACTGTTCCAGCTTTTGTTTTTTCTCTATTACCTGTTCCGGTGTCATATCGGTAAATTCATATACCAGTTTGCCGCGTTCATATTCGGTAAATTCAAAAACATCGGTCATATATATACATTCGGTCGGACAGGGGAATACACACAACTGGCAGTAACAGCATTTAGCTATATCTATCGTAAAGGTCGGAACGAACAACGCTTTCTTCTTGCCGTTTGACGTGACGCCTGTTCTTCCGACTATATCACCAGGAACAGCTTTTATCGTTTCAAGGTAGATGCAATCCACGGGACATGCCCTTACACACTGGTCGCATCCGATGCAGTCATCTATATTCACAAACAGCCTGTTCCTCTCCCTTTCGGGAAGCTGTAAACGTTCATCGGGATATTGTATAGTTACTGCTCTAACAAATAAATGGCTGAAGGTAATTCTCATACCTATCAAAATCGTATATATTCCGAGCCAGATGTTATGAAAATATTTTTTTATTGGATCCATAATTTTTTCTATCTCAATACTGCGTATAAACCTACAATTAATAAATCAATAAATGCGAACGGGGTCAAGACCTTCCAACAGACATACATCAATTGATCTACTCTCAATCTTGGCAGTGTCCATCTCAGCCACATCTGAAGGAATATGAATACCAGTCCTTTGAACACGAACCAGAATACCTGCATCCACGGATTGTTCAGGAACGGGATCGCATCACCGAAAGGCGACTGCCATCCTCCGAAGAACAGTGCCGCTGCTATCGCAGAGACGGCAAACATATTCGCATATTCAGAAAGGAAAAAGAATGCGAACATCATTCCCGAATACTCGGTATGATATCCCGCAACCAGCTCTGATTCTGCTTCGGGAATATCGAACGGTGTCCTGTTTGTCTCTGCGAGGGAAGCGATTATATATATCAAAAATGCAATTCCGATGAATGGGATGGTTATTACTTTTCCCCATCCGCCGGGTCCTCCGAAAATATACCAATTCCAGAACCAGCCGCTCTGAGCTTTTACTATATCCTGAAGATTTATACTCCCAATTAATACTACGATCGTAAGAATTACCAGAACAGTCGGAATCTCGTAGCTGACGATCTGTGCAACTGACCTTATAGCACCGTAAAGCGAATATTTATTATCCGAACCCCAGCCCGCCATCATCAGACCGACCGGAGCCAGTGATGAGATGGCAATTATGAAGAATAACCCGAGACTAATCGCTGAACCTATGTACTGGCTCGAAAAGGGGATACAGGCATACGCGCCAAATGAGCCTATAAATACTACGAACGGTGCGAGAATGTAAAGTTTTTTATCTGCTGTAGCAGGTGTAATAATTTCTTTCTGAAGGAGCTTTAGGATATCAGCAACGGTCTGGATAAGTCCGTGGTATCCGACCCTCATGGGACCCAGTCTATCCTGCATATGTGCTGATACTTTTCGTTCAAGCAGAACTGCCGCGAGGGCAAATACAATCATGAACACAAGAGGCGGCAGTGTCATTATTATATACACTAAAATATTATGCTCTCCAAAAAGATGTTGAAGGAATTCCAGCATTATCTGTCTACCTCCCCTAATACTATGTCTACACTTCCGAGTATTGCTACCAGGTCAGCTAACATGTAGCCCCTGGAGATAGCCGGTACAAGGCTCAGGTTGCAGAATGTTGGCGGTCTCACTTTCACTCTGAACGGGTTCTGCGAGCCGTCACTTATTATATAGTAGCCAAGTTCGCCTTTGGGTGTCTCGGTTCTGAAATATATTTCCCCGACCGGCGGCTTTATTCTTTTTGGAATGGCGGAAGCTATATCACCGTCAGGGATTTGCTCTACAGCCTGGTCAATAATATTCAGTGCTTCGACCATTTCGTTGCACCTGACCATATTCCTATCCCAGCAGTCGCCAACCGTTCCCATTTCTCCGTCTCCGACACATACTTTAAAATTGAACCTGTCATAAATTGAATACGGGTCATCTTTCCGCAGGTCAAAGTTTACTCCCGAACCTCTCAGTGTAGGTCCTGAAGCTCCTGCATTTATTGCAACGTCAGCCGGCAATATCCCGATGTTCGCAGTCCGCTCAACGAATATCTTATTGTAACAAAGCAGGTCGTTCACTTCTTTAATCATCGGTCTCATGTATTTGGTAAACTGCTTTGTTTTTTCTATAAAGTTGTGGGGGATATCGTGTGACAGTCCGCCAATCCACATATAATTGTACAGCAGTCTTGCTCCGCAGGTTATCTCAAACAATTCGAGTATTTTTTCGCGGTCTCTGAAGTAATAAAGGAACGGGGTGAATGCGCCGATATCGTTTCCATAGGTTCCGATAGCAACCAGGTGTGATGCTATTCTCTGCAGCTCTGCCATAATAACCCTGATGTATTCGACACGCTCGGGAACCTGTATCCCCATTAATTTTTCACACGCGAGAACGTATCCAAACTCGTTGTTCATAGCGGCAACGTAATCTATCCTGTCTACGTACGGTATCACCTGAGGATAGGTCATTTGCTCGGCGTGCTTTTCAAAGCACCTGTGCAGGTATCCGAGGTGGGGGATAACATCATCGACAACCTCACCGTTTAGCTTAACTTCAAGCCTTAAAACGCCGTGGGTGGATGGGTGCTGGGGACCCATATTCACAATCAGTTCTTCTGTCTTTATCTCGGGCATCTATTTAGCTAATGTCAATTTGTTTAATACGTAATATAATGGTTTAAATGTAGGGGGATTCGTTCTGTTGTATCCCCATTTGACTATTCCCTTATCGCGTGCGAACCATATATCCGCTGCGAACGTTATGGAAATGGAATAACTTATCAGTATGCAATTTGTAAAAGTTTCATTTTCTGCTTTGACAGTGTCGGTGGTACTTCCTATATAACCCGTCCATTCACCGAACTTCCAGTTGTAGTCCTTTACCAGGTTTGAATTTTGGGGAAGCAGCGTATCATTATTGTAATAAACCGATCCGTCATGTTTGATCCTCAAAGTAGATTTCTCTTCTTTTTTTGAAAAGAATGGAAATGAAGATAATTGGGCAATAATATCGCTGCCATCCCTGGTTGTGCTTAACACTTCGACTTTATAGACCTCTGTTTCTTCACGGGGTGCTTCGTTAATATACTCCCATTTATCACCCTTAGATGCCGGGAAATATGGGTTGGATTTATCTATTATACCGGTTTTGTCAGAGGAATTACAGCTA
>JBEKSX010000114.1:0-7815 GCA_049516635.1 Ignavibacteria bacterium
TATCTCAAAATTATCTGCTCTGGTTGAAGGCGGGAAAACAAGATTCATCTCTGTCAGGAATGCATTCAAACAAATAATAGCTGATAAAAACGATCTGATCATAATACATGATGCTGTTAGGCCTGCTTTAAATAATAAAATGATAAATGAGATTATCAATGAGGCAATTAAATACGGTGAGGTGATATACGGAATTCGGGTGAGTGATACCATAAAACTGGTGAATAAGAACATTATTAAAGTGACACTGAACCGTGATAACCTCCGTGCAATTCAAACACCCCAGGTTTTCAGGTATAAAACATTAGTCAACTCTTATAATAGATCCCTGAAAAAGAATGATCATACTGATGAATCATCTATAGTTGAATCTGCAGGGTACAGGGTAAGAATTCTGGAAGGCAGCCCGAAGAACATAAAGATCACAACACCGGACGATTTCAAATTACTAAAACAAATACTAAAATAATTTTAAATATATTAAAAAAGGGTGGTTAATATTAACCACCCTTTTTTTATTATAATCGTTTCTAAATTTATTTTATCAACCCGAAAAAGCCGGGTTTCTAAAATAGTTTCACTATTTTATCAACATCATTTTCTTAGCGTCTGTGAAATCACCGGCATTGATCCTGTAGAAATAAACACCGCTCGCCAGCGAGGAAGCATCAAAGCTTACATTGTAAGAGCCTGCCTGCTTGTATTCATTTACAAGTGTCTTCACTTCACGTCCCAGCATGTCATACACTACCAGTTTCACACTGCTTGCCTTCGGCAATGCATATGATATAACTGTGGCCGGGTTAAATGGATTCGGATAGTTCTGTAACAATGCAAATTCCTTCGGAATATTGTTCTGGTTTTGCGATACTCCTACATATCCATATCCTTTGATACAGACATTATCAACAGCCCACCACCAATCAGACATTATCAACAGCCCACCACCAATCCCATCCGGGCTGTATGGATGTTAGCCTGATCTTCACATTCGCTTTTCCGTCTGCTTCGGGTAAGGTTTGTGTCTCATGTGTACTTCTACGTGATGCTGTCCATGTAAACTTATTTATCCATGTACTTCCTCCGTCCGTACTGACATCCAGCTTACACTGGTCTGAACTGAGCAGATTGAAATCATTATCAAATTCGGCATATGTGCCTGCAATGGTAGAACAGTTTACAGTCGAATTCATCGTTGCCGTTGAATTAATAGTTGTTCCGGAACCGCATGCGTCGACATCTGCCGAGAATACATTACCCGTTGCCGTTGGCGGCATTGTATACGGTCTTGAACTTAATGCTCTTACGCTCCAAACACAGGTTCCGCCGTTATTGGTAATTGTCCAGTTACCTGCTCCTGCCGTGAAATCATCACAGAATAAGTTTACGAGCGGACCCGGCAAAACCTGTACGGTTGTTCTGACAGTATCATTGGTCCTGTTGGTATCGTTTGATAAACCTGATGCATACATTAATGTATAGGTACCTACAGTTACAGGTGTCCAGTTATTGCTCACTGAGTCAACCTGTCCCGAATTAAGAGTTTTGTTAGTTGTACTTATCAAACCACCGTTAATGAAGAACCTTATCGGAACATTGGTTTCGTTTGAAGTACCGCCGTTTGTGACCTTCGTCTTAACAGTATAAGCAGTATTTACTACAAACTGTGAGGGTAAGCTTAAGAAAGGACCGGTGATGATATCATGTGCCGGAAGAGGAGGAGGGGTATATGTAATTGTTGTACTCCAGGTCTGATAAATTCCTGAGTAATCATCACACCAGAAAGGCCATATATTACCGTTACCTGAAGTGATTCCGATATAGTCACCCTGGTAACCTCCGGCTAATCCTGAGATCGGTTTTGGTTTAAACCTGTGGTCGCTTATCAAAACATTTGTAAAGGTTGCACCGCCGTCGGTCGAACGGGCATAATAAACTTCAGCCGAATCATTCGTAGTCGGGTTGCGGCTGTCATAAAAAACAATGTTTATTCCGCCTGAGGGATCCACATTAATATTAGGAAACCATTGGTCTCTGCCGTTGTTCATTGCATCATTATTCACCCTGACAGGTGTACTCCAGTTCGTTCCGCTGTTAGATGAACTTGAAAAACATATATCGGGGTCTGAACCAGCAGGTGCCAAGTTTCTCTGAGCCCACGTTACGTATATATATCCGTTCCTCGACCCGCCTGTTTTATCAACAGCCATCCATGGAAAACTGTTAACCCTGATGCTCGTTGTCTTTATGTATCCCCTGATACCGTTAACATCTATCGCCTGTTCATTTACATAGGAGAAGTTAACACCTCCGTTTGTTGATCTTGCGAAACAGAGGTAATCTTCAGTATACGGTGAACTTGTTATGTTCGTTGCACAAATAAAATACACTTCACCATTAGGTCCGGTGTTTAAATTAACTCCCTGTGAATAATGCCCTGAAATAGGTACTGTAACAGATTGAAGGTTCGTCCATGTTGTATTACCGTCCGTAGAACGTCCAAATCTAGCAGGCCATGACGAGCCGCCGAAATCTGTCCACGCGCAATATAAATTATTATAATACGGGCTTGTGGGCTTATCATCTACGAAGATGTGGTTTTTATCCATCTCGTTGGCAGATCCCGATGTTATAGTTGAGTATGGACCCCATGTTACTCCGTAATCTGTGCTCTTCGATACGACAACAGCGCTATAAGCAGTATTTAAAGCATTTACAAAGAGAACACCGCTGCTATTGACAACAACAGAAGGGTCACCGCCGTTATACCCGGCCGGATTTAAGTAATAGTATCCCGACCAGTTCGTACCGCTATTGGTTGTAACTGCAAAACCTGTTCCGTAAAATGACGGAGAGTAAGAGTTCCATGCGGCTAGTGTAATATTTTGCAAGTTGGGATTAGTGTATGCCTCCACTTCACTTTGAGTTGCTGTATGAGGATATGGACGGAAATTAGGATTTACTAAAATTGTACCGCCGCCGGGCATTTTTACAACCCTGGGAGTCGTGTTGAGAATAACATCCCTGTATATGGGTAAGTATGGAGTGTAGTCACCGGACGGTACCCATACTCTTAATGCAGGTCCGTTCCATTTAGGATCTACCGGCAATTTATCTTGCGACAGTAAAATTCCTGTCAGAAGAAAAATTGGTAAAAAAAGTAATGGAAATAATTTAGCTTTCATTTTTTCCTCCTGGATCCCGCAATGGCGGAATCCAAAAATGATTAAATATGGTTAATTAAATTTTATAATTTTACCTCAAAATAGTGTAAAAATCAAGATTATTTTTGGTATAGTATAATTATACAACAAAAAAGGGTGTCTCAACTGTAATCCTGTCCAAAGGACTCTTTCCGAAAGGGGACGCGGTAACCGAAGAATCTCTCATTATGACCAAGAAAGATTTTTCGCTACGTTCAGAATGATAAAATAGGTCATTAAGACAACCCCTTATAATATCATATTTCGACCGTTGAAATATAAATTATAAATTAATGGGCGGCTCTCAGTTCCCCGATGTAAAATGTGTTTTACATCTTAAGAGCATATATTTCTTTCAGGTCTGAAAGGTTTATTTTTTCTATCGAAATGTTAAAAACAAGCCGAAAATTATCTATGAGTATTCTTTCGACCTCAGCAAGATCTATGTCCCGGTTAAGAATTTTCTTCATGCTTATCACACCTTTATGGAATATCCCGCATGGTATTATTTTCCCGAAATAAGACAAGTCGTTATTTACATTCAAAGCTAATCCATGCATCGTTATCCACCGGGATAATTTAATCCCGATAGCACAGATTTTTTCGTTTCCAACCCATACTCCTGTATACTCGCTGTCGTGGATGGATTCTATATTGTAATGCCTGAGGGTTAATATCACTGTTTCTTCGAGGTCTCTTAAATAGCGGTGTGCATCCTTATAATACCTCTTCAGATCGAGTATGGGATAACATACGAGCTGTCCGGGACCATGGTAGGTCAGGTCCCCTCCCCTGTCTATCTCATAATATGCGATCCCCTTTTTCCTGAGCTCATCTTCTCCGATGAGCAGATGGTTCTTATCGCCGCTTTTGCCAAGAGTGTATACATTATGGTGCTCCGTCGTCAAAATAATGTCATTAACCGTGTTTTTCTGTTTGTAATTGTGGATCTGTTCCTGAATTTGCCAGACTTCATAGAAATCTGTAAATCCCAGGTTTAAGTGATAAACTTTCATCAGATAAATATTGTACTACTGTAAAATATAACAGCGAATTTTATTAAAAAAACCATAAAAAATAGATATATTTGCCTTTTTCCTAACTTCATTAATATATAGCGGATAGGAAGATTATTTAATAAATAACTTGACTTTATAGTCATATAATTTTATATTAAACCCGTTAATTGCCACTAATATATAAATTTAGACTGGAGAAAGAATAATGAGAAGAATCTATAAAATCTTGATTATTCTTTTCGCAATATTCTCAATGAGAATATTTGTGGGATGCGGCGGTGCAGAGGAAGAAACCACCGAAGAAACCGGCGCTAAGGATTCTGTAAAGATCTATCTCGCTCTCGAAAACGGAAAAGCCCACTATATCAAGGCTCTTCAGGCTAACGAACAGTCTGATTCAAAATCTTCTCAGGATGAGTTTGAATTATCTGTTGACCAGCTTTACAAGATCGACTCGAAGACCCTGGATAAACATCCCGTTTGGAAAAATGATTATACAGAATTGACAAAGAGCGTAGTTCAGGATTACCTTGCTTCCTCCAAAGATATTCCCTCGGACAGTAAAGTGTTCAAGCTGGCAAAAAGATTAAATGTTTCGTATGATAAGTTCGAAAACCGGTCTTATTCGAATACCTTCGACCCGGAAGATCTTCCTAAAGGTGACCAGATAAAGCTTGAGAAAAATTCTTTCGTACAGGATTACATCACATATTTCCAGAACGGAGGCAGGAAATATATGGATAAGTGGCTGTACAGGACAGGAAAATATTTTAATCTGATGCGCAGCATCCTCCGTGAAAATAATGCACCCGAAGAACTCGTTTACCTTTCAATGATAGAAAGCGGGCTCGACCCCACCATTTCTTCCTGGGCAGGCGCTGTGGGTCTCTGGCAGTTCATGCCGGCTACGGGTTCTGCTTACGGGCTTTACTATGATTCATATACCGATGATAAACGGGACCCGGAAAAATCTACCGATGCTGCGGCAAGACACCTCAAAGATCTGCATTCATCTTTGGGCGATTGGTATCTTGCATTGGCTTCCTATAACGCCGGACCCGGCAGGATCACAAGCGCAATGGAGAGAAGCGGTTCAAAGGATTTCTGGGTGATAAAAGATTACCTGCCTAAAGAGACCAGCAACTACATTCCGCAGTTTATCGCATGTGCTCTCATTACCATCAATCCGAAGGCATACGGCTTCAATGATGTGGAATACGGGACACCTATCGAATACGACAGGGTTGTCATTAAAGCACAAATACCGCTCTCCACTATAGCAGAGCTATGCAATACTCAGGTCGAAACTATAAGAGAATTGAATCCCCAATTAATTCAGGATATTACGCCGGTATTCGATAACGGCTATCTGATAAAAATACCAAAGGGTTCATATAAACAGTTTGCAAAAAATTATGCCGCGGCAAACGATTTTGATAAGAACGATTTTAAGCCGGTCTATGAGGGCAATGAGGGAACCGCTTTTATGAACACAGCCGAATCATTTGCATATTATAAAGTAAATGATTATGACTCTGATGTTATGCTCGATCTTATAAGCAAAAACAACCGGCAGCTTGTATTCCATCCCGTTGCCGACAGCGAAGGACTTCAAGCGGTTGCTTCGAAATACGGAGTGAGGGCATCGGATATCAGGATATGGAATTATATAAACTACGGAAGATACCCCAGAAAAGGTGACAGCTTATTTATATGGCTGACCACTTCGCAGTATAATAAATTTTATGGTATAAAAGAAACTCCGCCCGATACTCATACAGTAAATACAGAAAATAAAACTATCGAGAATAATACCGAACAAAAAGACCCGCCCGTTAATAACAATATTCTGATAAATAAAGAACACAGGAATGAATCAACGGAACCCGTCAAGAAGGTGGAAGAAAAAGTAACAAATAAGAAAGACCCCGTTTTAAAAGAGAAAAAAGAAGTAACAAAGAAAAAGGAAAAGAAATCAAGCTATACCACATATACGGTGAAAAAAGGTGATAATCTTGCCGGTATAGCCAATGAATACGACGTCTCAATTTCCGATATTAAAGATTGGAATGACCTTGAGTCCGATAAGATAGTCGTGGGACAAAAGCTCAAGATATACTCTGATAAAAAGGAGGTAACGAAAAATGAAAAGAACACCTCCAAGAAGAAAATCACACATACCGTAAAAGCCGGTGAGAATCTTACAATGATAGCCGATAATTACGATGTGACGGTATCCGATATAAAGGAATGGAATGACCTGAAATCCGATGTCATACAGGAAGGACAGGTTCTGAAGCTTTATTCGGATAAAAAAGTTACAACCGAAAAGGAAACTGTAAAGAAAACAAGAAAAACCACATATACCGTGAAAGCGGGTGATAACCTCACACAGATAGCGGATAAGTACGATGTAACCGTTTCGGAAATTAAAGATTGGAATGACCTTAAATCCGATGTCATACAGGAAGGACAGGTTTTAAAATTATACCCCCCTGAGAAGTCAAAGAAGAAAGAGACTTCGAAAACGCAGAACTACACTGTAAAGAAAGGTGACACGCTGGCCAAGATTGCCGAGAAATACGATGTGACGGTTGCTGAGCTAAAGAAATGGAACAAACTAAAATCTGATGAAATAGAAGTTGGAGATAAACTGGTGATAAAAAAGTGATGATGAAGATGTAAATATACCCATTTACCGGAAGGGGCGTGCTAAACGCCCCTTTTTTATAGAAATAAAAATCCACTAATGATCATTCATAACCGTTTTACCAAAGATAGATAATATTAAAATTATTTATTTATGCCTACATGAACCAGATATATTTACCGTCATTCACATCCCGATTCCCTTTTCATTGATTATCTTTAAAATTTTAGATATTATTGCGTAATAATTAAAAATTCAACAACTTATGGAACCGATTCCTTCATTAAACTAAATCAATATCTATAAATATGAAAAAGCTTTTTTATCCGCTAATATTAATCACTTTTGCACTCTGCTTATACTTTTTCGGATGCACAAAATCCACACAGAACGAGATCGTGATCGGCGAATTCGCGTCTTTGACGGGTTCCGAGGCAACATTCGGTATCTCTTCGGACGACGGGTTAAAGTTAGCAGTTGAAGAGATAAATAATTCCGGCGGTCTGCTCGGAAAGAAAGTAAAACTGATCTATTATGATGACCAGGGTAAACCTTCCGAGGCAGCAACAGTAGTACAAAAATTAATAAATAAGGATAAAGTAGTTGCCGTTATCGGCGAAGTAGCTTCATCAAGGAGTAAAGCCGGTGCCCAGATATGCCAGTCTAGCAAAATCCCGATGATCTCCCCTGCTTCCACAAACCCTGAGGTTACGGCTATAGGCGATTATGTTTTCCGCGTATGCTTCATTGACCCTTTCCAGGCGACAGTAATGAGCAAATTTGCAATTAATACGCTTAAAATAAAGAGAGTGGCGGTCCTGCAGGATGTGAAGAATGCTTACAGCACGGGACTCGCGGAATTCTTCGTCAAGAAATTCAAAGAGATGGGCGGTGAAATAATCGAGGTGCAGTCATACCAGAACGGCGATAAGGATTTCAAAGC
>JBEKSX010000115.1:0-6896 GCA_049516635.1 Ignavibacteria bacterium
CAAATATATCGATATATTTTTCTATGACGGACCTATTTCGCGCTCCATTTCATTCGAAAGCGTTCTGGCAAGTTCCAGTGGCCTGCTGAAAATAATTGAAAACGCAATTCCTAAGAACCCGACGGGTGATATTTTGATTAGTACCGCAACCGACGGAGAAACGTTCGGCCACCACAAGAAATTTGCGGAAAGAACAATAGCTTATTTTGCAACCCGCCTTGCATCCGAAAACAAAATGAAGATCGTGAATTTCGGGGAGTGCCTGGAAAGCCACATACCCGAATACGAAGTAAAAATTAAACCCGGCAAAAACAATGAGGGAACATCGTGGAGCTGTCCGCATGGAGTAGACCGTTGGAAAGATGACTGCGGCTGCGGAAGCGGAGGAGGATGGCACCAGAGATGGAGAAAACCTCTGCGTGAATCGCTTGACTGGCTTCGAGATGAGCTTATTAAAATTTACGAAGAAAAAGGGAATACTTTGTTCAAAGATGTTTGGAAAGCACGAAATGATTACGTGGATATCCTGCTTGACCGTTCCGATTCTGCAATGTTAAAATTTTTTAATGATAACGCCAAAAAGATATTGACTAACGAAGAAGTAAACCTATCCTTAAATTTACTCGAGATGCAGAAATTTGCTATGTTCATGTTCGCCAGCTGCGGATGGTTCTTCTCCGAAATATCCGGGATCGAATCGGTGCAGAACCTCAAGTGTGCCGCACGTGCAATGGAGATTGCAAAGGATATTTCGGGAAAATCGCTGGAGAACGAATTCCTGGAAAGGTTATCTCTTGCAGAGAGCAATATCAAACTTTACAAAAACGGACGCGGTGTATATGAAAAACTCGTAAAACCATTAGATAAAATATATTTCAATCCCTTATAAAAAAATCGTGCCATATAATTATCTATTAAATACATTATCAAAAGATAAATGGGAAAAGACCGGTATCCATAAAAGATCCGGTTTAGCGGTTCCCCTGTTTTCTATTTTTTCGGGGAAGAGCACAGGCATAGGGGAAATTCCGGACCTGAAATACCTTGTTGACTGGTGCAAAAAAACAGGTATGAGCATAATCCAGTTATTGCCGTTGAATGAGGTCGGAGGTGATTTTGCTCCGTATAACGCTATAAGTACCTTCGCACTGGAACCGATGTATCTCTCACTGAGCGAACTTAAAGGCATAGAAATCGATTCAACGAAAATTGCTGTTAATGATCTGAGAAAAAAATATAAAAATAGAAGGAACAGAGTAGATTATTCGATAAAAGCGGATAAACTTTCACTGTTATGGAAGATATTTAAAGAAAACGTATCCGCTGTTCCGGACGATATGCAAACCTACCTGAAGCTGAATGAGTACTGGATAAAAGATTATGCTTTATACAAAGTTTTGAGTTCCCTTGAAATTCGTGCAGGGATGGTTCATAGTCCGCAGTTCTTAAAAGAAATGGACACCGAAACTATAAATGATCTCGAAGTTAAATATCATGACAGCATTAATTTTTACTGCTGGGTCCAGTGGCAGTTATTTGAGCAATTTAAAAAAATAAAAGAGTATTCCAACCGGAATGGCGTCCTTTTAATGGGTGACTTGCCCTTTTTGGTATCAAGGATTAGCGCCGATGTATGGTCACATCCTGAATACTTTAATCTAAAAGAATCAGCTGGCGCGCCTCCCGACATGTATTTTGCGCTCGGACAAAATTGGGGTTCACCGCCGTATAACTGGACTAAGATCGAAAATGACGGGTTCAAGTATTTGAAGGAGAGATTGGTCTATGCAGAGAATTTTTATAATATGTACCGGATTGACCATTTCATAGGCTTATTCAGATTGTGGAATATATCCGTTGGTGAGGATAATTTTACCTCAGCTCTTCACGGAAGATTCGAGCCGCAGGATGAAGAACTTTGGGAACAGCATGGTAAGAAAATAATAAAAGTATTTCTTGGCGCAGCGGATATGCTCCCCTGTGCAGAAGACCTCGGAACAGTACCCGCGTGTTCATATAAAACATTGAAAGAATTTGGGATTACGGGGATAGATTTTCAAAGATTCCATAAAAAACACGCAGATAATTACCGGTTTAAACTGCCCGAAGAATACAGAACTAATTCCACTGCTGCTGTCTCAACACATGATTCGACGTTTTTCATTTCGTGGTGGAATTATGAAGCCGGTACATTGGATGCTAAATTCTTCGAGATGCTTTGCAGAGCAAATAACATAAAAGGCAGAAATTTTAAAAAAATTAAAAAGAAATTATTCGACCGTAAGAATACGGGTCACAGAAGAATTTTTTGGAAAGAAAAAATCAACTCGGTGAACAAGCTGCTGACTGTTCTTGATCTAAAGGAAGAAGAAGCCCTTGAAATCATAAATTCTTACCTCGGTTCATTCAGAGAAAAAAATAAATTTCTTGAATATCTCCACGGAAGGGCTAAAAAGAATAGCAGAGGTTTTAACGGATTATTGAAGCAAAATATTCAGAGGATAAGCGAATCGGCTTCGATATTCAACATACAGATGCTCCAGGAATATCTGTGTCTCGATAAAAAATTACTGAAGTCGATAAATAAATGGTCCTACCGTATCAACACACCGGGTACATTCGGTAAAAAGAACTGGTCGGTTAAATTACCTATTAAACTGGAAGATCTAAAAAGCTTGGAGATAAATAAAACCATTCTCGATATCAACAAAAAAACCGGCAGGGTTGTATGAAGGATTATTGAATTAAGAATTATAAGCAAGAATGCAGATTATATATCATTCATTTAATAGTAGCTATTTTATATCACCTAGTTTCTTTAACCGCGCAAGTCTGGGCTTTTCGTTAGCGGAAAGCCATATATCTTTGGAAAGTAATTTATACGCCGAAATAAAATACTTTTTTGATTCTTCCTTTTTACCGAGGTGGAGCAGGCACTCCCCTATTTCTTCGAATATGTATCCGTCCTGTTCGATATTTTTTTCTTTGATCTCGTTCAGGAGCCCGAGCTGTATCTTCAACGCTTCTTCGGTGCGGTCCATGGCTCTCAGTGTTCTGGCTCTGCACCATTTTGCAATAATTAGTTCTTTGACAGATTTCCGTTTTGTATGCCATTTAATATTCCGGTTAAAATAATCAAAGGCTATTTCATATTCTTTCATGTCGAAGAAAGACCAGCCGGTATTATTGTACAAAGGACCGAGCCATTTTTGCGCCCTGATGTCTTTAGTGGATTCTGCAAGAGCTATCGCGCGCATGTTCCACTTCAGGGAGTCTTTTCCTTTCTCGATAATTCCGAGCATATGCGCAGCATCGATAGCATAATAATCTTCGCAGTGCATCAGTGCTTCCTCGTACGCCTGCAGGAACAAAGGTTTGGCATTTTCAGGATGGCCGGATGAATTGTGCACTCTTCCCCTTTCGAGGAGATACACAATTCTCCCCGTAACGTTGCCGACATACAAAAGTTCCAGCACTATGTCCAGAGTTCTGTGAGCATCATTAAATTTCCTCTGCAGTCCCTGAGCACGTGCGATTTGCGTCAATAATATAGTGCGGTAAATGATATCATTATCCTTCTCCGCTTTTTCGAGGAGCTTTCTGAATTTTTTTTCTGTCGATCCGGGATCATCAAAATCCCAGAGCGAAATAAAATCAAGGAGTTTTGTGGTCATCTATATTAATAACCATATAAAATGTAAACCAGTTCATAATTTTCTAACGCACTGAACCGGATTTATCACTGTATGCGTATTATTTATTTTTCGTCCACCCTATACGCAGGAATACCCGTGATGTCCTCGCCGATTATAAGTGTGTGCATCTCGTGCGTGCCCTCATACGTCTTGACCGATTCCAGATTATTTGCGTGACGCATAACGGGATATTCATCCAGAATTCCATTCGCGCCGAGTATCTCGCGTGCCATACGGCAAACGGTCAATGCCATCTCGCAATTATTTCTTTTTGCCATCGAGACATGTGTGTGCTTCAGGGTTTTATTGTCTTTCATTCTGCCGAGGTGATAGCACATCAATTGCCCCTTTGTGATCTCGTTCAGCATCCAGACAAGTTTCTCCTGCGTGATCTGGTATGACGCGATCGGTCTGTCGAATTGTATTCTCGAAAGAGAATACTCCAGTGCGGTGGCATAACATTCCATAGCGGCACCGAGGACACCCCACGCAATTCCGTATCTAGCCTGGTTAAGACACATCAGTGGCGATTTAAGTCCGTCGGTGTTCGGAAAAATATTTTTTTCGGGAACAAAAACATCCTGAAGAATAATTTCTCCCGTTATTGAAGCTCGCAGAGATAATTTTCCTTTCATCTCGGGTGCTGAAAATCCTTTGAATTCCTTCTCGACCAAAAATCCATGAATGACTCCGTCCAGTTTTGCCCAGACGACCGCAACGTCCGCTATCGGCGAGTTCGTTATCCACATTTTCGCGCCATTGAGAATATAACCGCCGTCCACTTTCTTTGCGTTCGTAATCATTCCGCCCGGGTTAGAGCCGAAATCAGGTTCTGTCAATCCAAAACAGCCGATCTTTTCCGCTTTCGCGAGAGCGGGAAGCCATTTCACTTTCTGCTCCTCGCTGCCGAACGTGAAGATGGGATACATCACAAGTGCGGACTGCACCGATGCGAAGCTCCTCAGCCCGGAATCCCCTCTTTCCAGTTCGGTCATCATCAGACCGTAGGCAACATTATTCATCCCGATGCCCCCGTATTTTTCGGGAAGGGTGGGACCGAACATTCCCAAATTTGCCATTTTAGGGATAAGGTGTTTCGGGAATGTCATACTTTGATTATGCGATTCGATGATCGGCAGTACCTCGGAATTTACAAAATCCCTCGTTGTATCGCGAACCATCTTCTCTTCTTCCGAGAGGAGCGATTCAATATTGAAGTAATCTACGCCTTTGTAATTAGTTGACATATTTTATAAACCGGAATAAAAATGAAGTAATTAAAAAGAAACTTAAAATATCGGAGTTTCAAAAACAATGGCAAAAGGTTTTTTCGTTATCACTCCATCCGAGTCCTCTGCGCCTGTCCGCCGCAGGCAGGAGAGACTCGGATGGGACAAGAAAAATTTTATGAGACTTTTTTCAAAATATAAATTAATAAGCAATAAAGCATTTAGCATTGATTTTGCTTCTAACCCCCTTGTGTCCCCCCTTTAATCAAAGGGGGGATTTAGGGGGGTTTTGGGTCAATGTTAAGCATTTAAACAAAATACTTTATTGTTTTTTGAAGATTTTTATTAATTGGATTCCTGCCTTCCCGCTTGAAGCGGGCGGGCTGCAGGAATGACAAGTAGAGGTTTTACTAAATTGTCATTGCTTTATAAATTATATTTTATTAAAATTATGTCGTTTGGGAGATAATATTCCTATGTTACAATATCCTCAAAATACATAGTATTTCAAAATTAATTCACCTTTCGGGGGAAAGGAGAAGAAAATGAAAACTAAAATAACGCCTCATCAAAATGACTTCATCACTAACCGGATTGCGATTAATAAGCTCTTGTCCTTAATATTTTTGTTTTTCACACTTCTTACTGTAAGCTTATTTTCACAAGTACATGAGGATTGGGTTCAAAGGTATAACGGACCGGTAAATAGTGTTGACGAAGCAGCGTCAATTGCAGTTGATGGTTCAGGAAATGTATATGTAACAGGATGGAGTTGGGGTAATGATACATCAGAAGATTATGTAACCATAAAATACAACTCAAGCGGTGTACAACAGTGGTTTCAGAGATATAACGGATCTGGAAATGCTAATGATGAAGCAAGTTCAATAGCAGTTGACGGTTCTGGGAATGTTTATGTAACGGGATACAGTGCGGTAATAGGTTCAGGATATGACTACACAACCATCAAATACAATACTACCGGGGTACAGCAATGGGTTCAGCGATATAACGGACCCGGAAATGCTGATGATTGGGCAACTGCAATAGCAATTGACGGTTCGGGAAATGTGTATGTAACGGGAAGCAGTCTCGGAAATGGAACTGATATGGACTATGCAACGATAAAATACAATTCAAACGGAGTACAGCAGTGGGTTCAAAGATATAACGGACCTATAGGAAATGGTATTGATGAGGCAAATTCAATTGCAGTTGACGGTACCGGAAATGTGTATTTTACAGGAAAGAGTATAGGAAACGGAACAGGCGGTGACTATGCAACCATAAAGTACAATACAAACGGTGTACAGCAGTGGGTTCAAAGATATAATGGTCCCACCAGCGGTGACGATGCAGCAAATTCTATCGCTGTTGACGGTTCAGGGAATGTGTATGTAACAGGAAATAGCGAAGGTGATTATGCTACAATAAAATATAACTCTAATGGAACACAAGAGTGGATTCAACGATATAGCGGATCGGGAAATAGTTATGATGCAGCAAATTCTATCGCTGTTGACGGTTCAGGAAATGCGTATGTAACCGGGACTAGTGATGGTGATTATGCTACAATAAAATACAACGCTAATGGTGTACAAGATTGGGTTCAAAGATATAATGGTCCGGGAAATGGTGATGATGAAGCACTTTGTATCGCAATTGACGGTTACGGAAATGTGTATGTGACAGGTTACAGTTTTGGAAGCGGAACACGTTATGACTATGCAACGCTCAAATACAATTCAAGCGGAGTACAACAGTGGGTTCAAAGATATAATGGACCGGGAAATGGAGAGGATTGGGCGCATTCCATCGCAGTTGACGGTTCGGGAAATGTGTATGTAACAGGCGGGAGTACCGGGATTGGAACTGCACCTGATTACGCAACAATAAAATATTCACAACCAATTGGAATCAAGCAAATCTCTTCTGAAGTTCCCGATAAATATGCCTTATATCAAAATTATCC
>JBEKSX010000116.1:0-6454 GCA_049516635.1 Ignavibacteria bacterium
ACACCGAAAATGCAATATTTAGTACAATTTCAACCCTTATAATTTTCATGTAATACAAATATTTCATTTTGTATTTTAATAATTTATTATATATATTTCGACATAATAATATAATTGCATTTATTGTATAAATGCAGATATCGTTTTTATCTATTGCTTTTTTATTCTATTGATCAGTATAGGATTAAATAACTAATTGAGACAGGACGATAGCCACCCTTTGACCTCATAATTTCATTTTACTGTGGATAATTTATAATTCTGAAAAACCATAATTCAAGCCCGGTAAACATGGCTTGAATTGAGTAAAACTAATTTGACTTAATCAATAATTCTTTAAGGGGGCAAAAATATGAAAAAAATAATTTCTTTTTTAGGAACACCTCTGTTCTGTTCAATACTCTTTCTCACATGCTGTTTTATGATATGTTTGACTTCTCAGGCTCAGCTGAACACATGTAAATATGAAACTCCTATCACTGTTCTCAATACGACCAATGCTGCATTGACCAATTACCCGACTATATTAAAGGTCAATACACAGATACCGATCTCTCTGGGATGGATGAAAAATGACGGAAGTGATATCAGGTTTGCGTCAGACTGCGGTACTACTACACTTAACTATTTTCTTGAAAGCTATATCAATACCGATAGCACAAAGATCTGGGTTAAGATCAGCTTGATACCCGCGAATGATTCTGTGAGGATATTTATGTATTATGGGAATCCCGTTGCTACCAGTACCAGTACGCCGACAATATTCAACGGGCCCTGGTCTTCTACTGATAGTGTGGTAGTAACTACCACGAATAGCGTAAGCCTCTGCCAGCGCGGATTTCATTTTACCGCAAATGCACCGGTATTAGTAACTCATTTCGGTAAAAGAACACCAAATGCTACGCAGCGATATGTAACGTTGTTCAATTTTACAACACAGGCTATAGTCGCGCAAGCTCAGGTTGATGCTGGAACTGTGGGAAGTTATAACTACAACGCACTCACAACACCGTTCTGGCTGACCAGCGGGCAGCAATATGTACTTGAGCTGTTTAATGGTTCCGGTGATATGTATTATTACGGAACATCTTCTCAAATTAGCCCGTCATTTACATATATTAATATGATGTACTGCAACTCCTGTACTCAAAATACTTTTCCAACGAGTACTTTAACTAACTATCATTATGGATGTCCCGATTTTCTATACTGGGTAAGAACACAGGTAGCAACCTCAGAACCATTATACAGTTTTTATTCACCAGCAGATACGAATACACCTGCTCCTCCGACAGGCGTTCATGCACTTCAGGGTGACCAGCAGGTGACTGTCGGATGGGCTCCAAACACCGAATTCGACATGTACTATTATAAGATATTCAGAGATACCATAAATGATCCTAACTCGGCTGTTCAGGTTGACAGTGCCTTCGTGCCGGATACTTCAAAGGTGAACAGCGGTTTGACCAATGGTACAAAATATTTCTTCTGGCTGAAAGCGATGGACAGGTATTGCCAGGCGCGAATAAGCGGTTTCAGCGCACCTGATAGTGTAATACCTAATCCGATAGGCATAGTGAAGAACAGCAACGAGATACCGAAGGTATATAACCTGTACCAGAACCTGCCTAACCCGTTCAATCCTACTACGACAATAAAATTTGATATTCCAAAAACGTCAATGGTTACTTTAGTAATTTATGATATACTGGGAAAGGAAGTGGCACAATTGGTTAATGCACGTACTAATGCAGGGAGATATCAGATTACCTGGTTCGCCGGTAACCAGTCGAGCGGAGTCTATTTCTGCAGGATCACTGCGGGTGATTATGTAAACGTTAAGAAAATGATACTCGTGAAATAATATTTATTTATCCGAGTTCGAACCCGGTGCAACCCGAATGCATCGGGTTTTTTATTTCTTATTAGGAATTAATTCAAAAATTTCTTTATTATATTATACGGGATAATTAAAAAGAAATACTTGCACTATCGGATAATTTATTATAACTTTGTACGAATTTAATATTTTTATATTTTTAAGATGAAACAATATCTCATTGATACATTCAATTTCAATGACACAATGAACAAGCTCGTTCTCGAAAAGATGAAAGAGATGCCTGAACCTGCCGAAGCAGTTAAATTGTTCAGTCATCTTATCAATTCACAGAACAAATGGATGGCGAGGATAAATGAAGATCCGAAGGCACCCGATATGTTCTGGTTTGAACCTGTCTACGAGCTGAATGCTCTGGAGACCAATTGGAACAAAAGTCTTTCGGCTTGGCTTAATTTTCTCGGGAAAATATCAGATGAAGATATGAACAGAGAAATTCATTTCATCGGAGATAACAGGGGACATTTCGGAGCAAAGATAAAAGATGTGGCGCTTCAGCTGAACTACCATTCGATACATCACCGCGCACAAATATGCACATTGCTCCGAAAGCAAAATATCAAACCTCCGTTCGTGGAATATTTCGGAACTGTCAGAAAACAATATTGAGGAGTCTGCTTTTGCTGAATGAAGCTGTAATAAAACAGGAATTGCGTGAGAACACAAATAAGCTGATAGAATATATCAGGGAAGTCGATAATTACGTCCTGTTACGCCGGCCTTCGATTTATGTCTGGTCGATCATGGACTGCTATGAACACATCGAAAAGCTTGAGAAGTCCCTGAAAAAAATATTTCTGGGAAAAACTGAAATAACGGAGAGAAATCCCACCGAAAAGATTGAGAAAATAGGGAACAGGTTCAGTGATTTTGAACATAAGTTCACAGCGGGAGAACCCATACAACCTAAAGGAGAATTCCAGGATAAAGAGCAGGTGATGAGAGAAATAAAGAATAATAGGGAAGAGCTTCTGAGTTTAATTCATGACGGGACCTGGGCTGACCTGTGCCTGGGGTATGAGCACTCTTTATTGGGATTCCTCACAAAGATAGAATGGCTGTATTTCTGTATTTTCCATTCAGACCGACATTTACACCAGATGAAAGAGATCGAAGGCAGATTAGTTAAAATTGGCAATTAAAGTGATGAGATTCTTTTGAACATGTAATATTGTTTATTATCTGATCGAACCAAAATTTTATACAAATGCTATCAAAATATTTAGTTCTTCTAATTTCCTCATTAATATTAGCCTCACTCCTCTATTCCTGCAAAAATAATGTAAACAGCACGACTAACGGAATTATCCTCTATTCGAAAGACACTATTAATCTTAGCACTCAGGGTGAGGGAGTACTGAATCTATACAATGAGCAAGATTATTTCAGCCCATACACAAATATCAGGAAGATTGAAATTGATTACACCGGCGATACGAATATTGACTCTTCAAAAGGTATCTGTCATATGATAGTAAAAGTAGCAGCACAGAGCGGGGGTAGTGTGCCTTTCTATATGTATTACGACGGCATAACTTCTATCAATCATTCTTATACCTATAATGCCTATATTACTCCAGATGTTGGCTTGTGGTACGTGCAGTTCAGGGTGGAAATAAACAACGGCTTCACTCCCGGTGTGAAATATATAATAATGCGTAACATTAAGGTAGTGGGATTGGATTAAAGTTATCTAATTCATTGGACATCGATCATTGTCCGAAGGACTCCTTCGGAGAAAATTGAGAATTGAATAGTACTTTTCTGCATACGCCTGTACTAATCCTGCCCTGTCCATACCGTTGATTATCCTCCTCGCATGATAGAAATCCTGCCCTGCATCGGTAAAATAATCGGACAGCTTCTTCCCGGTGAATAAACCTCCCGCCATTCCGGCTTCAAGGATTATCCACGCTATTTCCGGTTCGCATGCTTTTTCCGGCTCTTCGACCAGGTCTATTTCAGGACGGCTCTTCTGAACATACCTATTCATATTTTCATAATTATCAATATGTGTAAGCTGAACATAACCCCTTCCTGTGTAAAGCTTTCCGCTTTCTTGAATTATCGAATTTCTGCCTCTATACATTTTTTTCAGAACACTGATCCTTTTGCTTTCGGGTTTTATCCAGTATCCTTCTTCCACAGGTGCAAATGTATCCGCTGTCTCAAGCTTAATAGTTGCCAGGACATACGCGTATTCCGAGAGCCGTGTTATCTTTTTGCTCTCATCCAGCTTATCCAGCAGAAAATTCAGGTTATCTACCTGCGATTGTTTCAGCGGTCTGAAAGGATAACATGAAAATAATTTATTTCTATCTATTTGGTTCATAAGGTTATAAAGTTTATAAGGTTCTTATAGTTTATCAGGTTATAAAGTGAAATGGGTACCGTTTAGCGGAATAGTGCTAATGGTTCATACCGTAAATTATTCCAGCCGTAAAACCCGTAGCCAGTGTTCCGATAGCAGCCAGTGTATATTGCCACCATGTCCAGCCTTTCTTCTCCACGATTCGCGGTGTCATCTCGAATTTCTTTATCTGCTCTTCCTTCAGGTTAATCACGTCCTGTAAACCGTTTATTTTCAGTTCAAACAGACTTCGGTCCGCACGGTATATGCTGTCTTTCTCCTCGTATAGCTTCTGGTTTTCTCTGAGCATATCGTTTTCGAGCATTATTTCAGCTATACGCGCTACTTCCGCGCTGTCAAAGTTGAAGAGGCGCCCTGCCGGGACGTCTTTAATAACCTGGCCGTTCGTGTAATTTACGCTTGACCAGGCTGTAAACAGAATCGGCAGAATTATTTTGTATAAGCTCTTTTGCACGTTCTTTATAAATTATTTTATTATTAGATATTTTCTTATCGCGGTCATTGAGCTGCGCATCGTTCTCATATATCCGGTGATCGATGTAGTCATTGATGCATTTGTTTATGCTGTCTATCTTCATCTGGATAATGCTGTCCCGTTTCTGCAGAAGGTATTCACTGTCCCTGTCTGCAGAATGATCTTTCCACATCAGTAATATTTGCAGGATTAGAACAGCTC
Source organism: Ignavibacteria bacterium (assembly GCA_049516635.1). Lineage (GTDB taxonomy): Bacteria > Bacteroidota > Ignavibacteria > Tepidaquicellales > OLB5 > JBEKSX01. Next base: position 4,948 of record JBEKSX010000116.1, read on the forward strand.
CCAGAAGCATTATTATCAATTCCGATCTGTCATTGTGCATATTTATTTCTCCTCATCGTTTCCTGCAGAGATATTGTTCTCTCTTTCGGCATATTTCTGCACGGCTTTCCCTCCGAACGAAAATACAAGCAGTGTACCTACAAGATATATCAGCTCGCGGATCACCGTTACATCAGCCGGAAGGTAAGTGCTGTTAAAAATAACCGGGCGGACATACAGAGATATAATTAATATCACAGCACATACTATCACAGCAGTTATTATTACTATAAAGCTCAAAAGTCTTATCATGCTGTAGTGCCCGTTCTCTTTGAAAAATTCCTTCATATTCAATTTCCCTTCTTAAATTTTTCTTTTGTCATCAGTCTTGAAAGCTCCTTATCCCTCGCTTCTGCGTAACCGTTCTTAACGCTTTCCTCTATGCCCCTGTCTATTGCCTGTATGTTCAGGTCCATCAGCTTGATGATGTTGCTTATCCTCCTGATGCCCGGGTTAGCTACTATCCAGATTATCATGAACAGATCAAATATTACCCTTATTATTTCGATGTCATTATCCGTCATTTTGATTAATATTATTGCTTATTGATTATGTTGGTATTGTCGGGTCGGGAGGAATAACATATCTCCCGCTAACGGCGTAATTGACAACCCCTCCGTAATTATCGATGCCGCCGATGAAATCCGGCTCGGTATTGAACATACAGCCTTCGATATCTGTCCAGCTTATACCTGCCCCTTGCAGTAGCGCTCCGTATCCGTCAGCACTTACTATAGTGCACCTGTCAAGCTGGCATTCGTTAAATGTGATGTTCCTGTAATTGTATATCCTGCAGTTATGGAACTTGACCGATTTGAACGTTCTGTCTGTGCTGATATTCCCGCTTCCGAAATACAGCACGGCATTGTGAATATGCATATTTGCGGAAAGACTGTTATCGCCAACGATAATATTTATATGGTGACCCCTGCTGTACCAGTTCACGTATGCCTTCATGCTTCCCGGTTCTGCGGTTATAAGCTTTGAGGTTAATCCGGTTCCTTTTATCTCAATAAGGAATTGTTTCAGATCCGTAGGTATCTGGCTCTGTGCATAATCGGCACACTTCTTAATTGTGCTGTAAACCCTGCCTGTTTTTTCCACTGCACCGGGGAAACACTCGAGTATGTTGGGCGAATACTGGTATACTTCGGTGTTCATATTCGCTATCTGCTCGTTTACCCAATCCTGCATGTACTGCTTCCATACCAGTGAATTCCCGTAAGGCGGCTCCGATGGTAGGGGAGGAAGGTAGAGCGGTGTCTTGAACTGCTGCTGGGGACCGTTGAATACATTTATTCCCGATATCACCTGTTCTGTCCCGGGGTTGAGTTTTACGCAGGAGCTGATTAGGTCGTCACTCGCTTCGAACCTGCCGTGGTCAGCTCCGTACGTTGCCCGTTCAATGTCATCTACGTACAGCTTCCAGTTGTGGTTAGCCGTGAACCCGGTGAATTTATAGAAGCCG
>JBEKSX010000117.1:0-6222 GCA_049516635.1 Ignavibacteria bacterium
CTTTGTTACAGATAAAGATATTAAGAAAATAAACAGAACTTATTTGAAACATAATTATATAACTGATATTATAACATTTCCTTATTCGGCGAAAGAGCAGGGAGTAGAGGCAGAATGTATTATTTCTTTAGATTCTGTTAAAAAAAACGCAAAAATATACAGTTCAGGCTACAAAAATGAACTAAAAAGGGTTATAGTACATGGATGCCTGCATTTAGCGGGTTATAATGACAGGACTGAATTTGAAAAGAAACAAATTAGAAAAAAAGAAAATATTTATATCGGGGATTAGAATTTAATATGTTCTACGAGAAAATAATCGAAATAATAGTATATCTTCTGGGTGAATTGAAAAATAATAAACAACTTGGTGAAATTGATATTAAAAACCTCGCCAAACTCGGGTATACACAAAATGAAATAAATACAGCTTTCAGCTGGGTATATTCAAAAATATATTCAGGAGAGAAGATTTTTTCGGATGAGAAGGCAATATCCCATTCTCATCGTTTTCTCCATGAAGTGGAAAATAGTATTATAGAACCGGAAGCTTACGGATATCTTATACAGCTCCATGAACTCGGTTTGCTGAACGATATGGATATTGAGGCTATTATAGATAAAGTTATGATTTCGGGTTATAACAGGGTGAGTCTAGATGATATGAAGACCTTCATTGCAGGATTTTTGCTGGATTCCGAAGATGTGAACAACCCCAGCAGACGGTTTACTTTAAATGACAATGATACGATTAACTAATTTATTTAATTATTCTATTTATTGATGGATAAATCACTCGTAATTGTAGAGTCACCTTCTAAGGCTAAAACAATAAATAAATATCTGGGCAGCAAATACAAAGTAATTGCTTCAGTCGGACATATTAAAAATCTTCCCAAAAGCAAGATAGGAATTGATTTTGAGAATGGTTACACACCCACATATGAAACTATACCCGGAAAAGAAAAGGTAATAAATGATTTAAAGCATAATTCCCTTGAAAGCGATACTATATATATTGCAACTGATCCGGACAGAGAAGGAGAAGCTATAGCTTATGATATAGCCCAGGAGATACGGAATGGTTCCAAAAAAATCTATCGCGTTCTTTTTAATGAGATTACGAAGAACGGAATAGAAGAAGGAATAAATAATCCTCTACAGATAGATGAACGTCTTGTCAGTTCACAGCAAGCGAGGAGGGTGATGGACAGGATAGTAGGATATAAGCTCAGCCCCTTCCTGTGGAAGGTTATTTATTACGGTCTTTCTGCGGGAAGAGTTCAATCAGTAGCTCTCAGGCTTATCTGTGAAAGAGAAGAAGAGATAAAAAACTTTAAACCCTCCGAATACTGGAGCATTATAGCGAATTTCAAAGATGAGGATAAGAATAAGATTTTTCAGTCGAAGCTTGTTCAGAAGAACGATAAAGCATTCAAGTTTAACGGTGAAGAACCAAAAATAGCGAATGAAAAAGAAGCCGATGAAATTATTTCGGATCTAAGAACTAAATTATTTAAGGTATCCGATATCATCCGAAAAGAGGTCAGGCGAAATCCCTACCCGCCTTTTATAACGTCATCACTCCAGCAGGATGCTTCGGTACGGCTCAGGTTTGCGCCTAAAAAAACAATGATGCTCGCTCAAAAATTGTATGAAGGGGTCGAAATTGGTTCAGAAGGTCCTGTAGGATTGATCACCTACATGAGAACTGATTCCACAAGATTAAGCGGGCAGTCACTGGATGAAGCGAGAAAATTCATCAATGATAAATACGGAAAAGAATTCCTGCCGGAATCTCCGAGATATTACACGAAGAATTCTAAAAATTCACAGGATGCTCATGAGGCAATACGTCCTACGTCTGCATTCCGTTCACCTGATAGTATAAGAAAATTTCTTTCGTCCGATCTTTACAAGCTATATAGCCTGATATGGAAAAGGTTTATTGCCTGTCAGATGCAGAATGCAGTGTATGACCAGATAACTTTGCTTATTGACAGCTTCAATAAAACAGATAACGGGACAGAAACGAATAGTTACCAATTCAGGACTACAGATTCATCTTTAAAATTTAAAGGATTTTTAGTTCTGTATGAAGATGTATATGAGAACGGGGATAAAATTGAGGAAGAATTTTCTATTCCCGAAGGGATCGAAATAGGTGACCCATTAAGCTTACAGGACCTGCTAAAAAAACAGAATTTCACTGCTCCTCCATCAAGATATACAGAAAGCAGCCTTATAAAACAGCTCGATTCACTGGGGATAGGGAGACCATCTACGTATGCAATGATAGTTACTACAATTATTAACAGAACCTATGTGAATCTTATCGATAGAAAGCTTTATGCTACCGAATTAGGTATCGTGGTCAATAATCTTCTTATAAAGTATTTCGATGATATAATTAATGTTAAATTTACAGCAAATATGGAGGAGGAACTCGATAAGATAGCAGCAGGTGAAGAGAAGTACAAGAAAGTACTGGATGATTTTTACTTGCCCTTTGAAGGAGATCTGGAACGGTTAAATACAAGAACCAAAGAGATCAAGCAGTCTTTGCAGGAAATAACCGATATAGTTTGTGATAAATGCAGTTCAAAAATGATGATCAAATGGGGCAGGAACGGCAGATTTCTATCGTGCACTAATTATCCTAAATGTAAAAACTCACAACCTTTGCCGGGAGAAGCGCAGGAATACCTTGAAATTGCAGAAGGGAAAATTTGCAGTGTCTGCGGGGCACCAATGGTAGTTAAATCGAGTAAGTACGGAAAATTTCTTGGATGTTCAAGGTACCCGGAATGTAAAAATATCATGCCCATTACTTTAGGTATTAAGTGCCCGAAATGCGGTGAGGGTGAGATAGTAGAAAGAAAAGCGCAGAAATCAAAGAAAAAGTTTTTTGGATGTTCAAGGTATCCGGAATGTGATTTCATTTCGAATTATAAACCGAATCTGACCGCTTGTGAGATTTGCGGAAGCCCGTACATGCTGGAAAAACATTCGAAGAAAAAAGGCGGTTACCTGGAATGTCCTAAATGTAAACATAAAGTTGTTGTTCAACCCGGGGAGGTGGAACAATCTGTAAATTCATTCTGAAACATCCTGCGGATGAACAGAAGAAAATTTCTTATCTCCAGTATACTATCCATTCCGGGGTATTATCTATTAAAACCAAACAGGAGTGAATTAATGAGTTCAATAGTCTCAAAACAGGAACCTAGAATTATAGGTGATGATGTAATAAAGAAGGCAGCGGATTCGGCATTAACAATTGCAAAAAAGAGAGGGTCTTCTTATGCGGATTTCAGATTATCTAATTTTAGATCGCAGAACCTTTCCGCTCACGAAGATACTGTACAGCGAATCAGCGATAATGAGGATTTTGGATTTTCCGTAAGAGTCCTTCTAGATGGTGTCTGGGGATTTGCAGCAGGAAGTACGTTCAATGAATCGGAAGTAAAGAGATTGACGGAGTTTGCCTGTAATATTGCGAAGGCGAACAAAAAGATACAGAAAAGAAGGATAGAGCTCGCCCCCGTTCCCGCATATAATGATACTTGGAAGACTCCTATAACCAAAGATCCTTTCGATGTGCCGATAGATGAAAAGATTAACCTGCTCTTATCCATTAATGAAAAAGCAAAATCATTGGGGGCAAACTATTGTGATTCTTTTGTATGGTCGGTCATAGAAACAAAACATTTTGTCTCTACAAGCGGTTCTTATATTAAACAGGAAATGTACAGGATCTGGCCGGAGTTTAACTTCACCATTATTGGTAAATCCTCGGGAAAATTTGAAAGCCGCAAATCTCTGACTGCTCCGATAGGAATGGGATACGAATATGTGGAAGGTTACAATTTCTTTGGGGACCTGGAAAAAGCTGTAGAAGAGACTAAACAAAAAATGCACGCAAAATCGGTGGAACCGGGCAAGAAAGATATTATTCTTGATCCTACGAATTTGTGGCTGACAATACATGAATCATGCGGTCATGCTGCAGAGCTGGACCGTGCACTCGGTTTTGAGGCTAATTATGCGGGCACCAGCTTTCTCACACCCGATAAGTATGGAAAGCTGAAATACGGGAGCGATAAAGTTACGCTGGTTGCAGATAGAACACAAAAAGATGGGCTTGCTACACGCGGATATGACGATGATGGAGTAAAAACTACCCAGTGGGATATCATACGAAATGGGGTATTTTCAGGATATGAGACAACGCGTGAAATGGCGGAATTTATCCAAGCAAAAGAATCTAATGCCTGTGCATTTGCCGATAGCTGGGCACATTTCCCAATCCAGAGAATGCCGAATGTTTCCCTAAAACCGGGTACCAGTAAGCTTACATTAAATGACATGATCTCCGATACCGAAGACGGTATTTACATAGTAGGTGACGGCAGTTGGAGCATAGACATGCAGCGATATAATTTTCAGTTTGGGGGCCAGGTATATTATGAGATAAAAAATGGTAAGATTGCCGGTCTACTGAGAGATGTAGCCTATCAGGGTAATACAGTCAATTTTTGGAACTCTTGCGATGCAGTATGTGATGCCACTGAATATAAGTTAGGAGGGTCTTTTTTCTGTGGGAAAGGTGAACCTTCTCAAAGTGCACCTGTTAGTCATGGTTCTTCCCCAGCTAGGTTTAGGAAAGTAAATATATTAAATACAGCAAAGGAGGCATTAAGATGATACTTGATGAAAAAGAAGCAAGATCACTTCTGGAAAAAGCTTCAGGTTATAGCAAAGCTGATTCTATTTCCTTAAATTTAAATGGCTTTAATTCTTATAACTTACGCTTTGCACTTAATTCTCTTTCTACTAATGGTTATACGGATGGATTGAGCTTATACATAACCAGTAATTTTGGTAAAAAATCAGGGAATGTAGGTACTAATAAGTTCGACAATGATTCGATAAAAGAAGCAATTGAAAAATCCGAGCAAATAGCTAAGGTTTCGCCGGACAATAATGAATTTATGTCCCCCTTAGAACCGCAAAAATATGAAAAGGGTATTAATTTTTCACAAAATACAGAAAAATTAACTCCTGAAAAGCGTGCTGAAATGGTCGAACCCGTTCTAAAAAAATCAGCTGGTAAAGACCTTATATCCGCCGGATTTTTTGAGGATGAGGTAGATTTCACAGCTATTTTGAACTCCAATGGATTATTTGCATATAATAAAGGTACAACTATCAGTTTCTCTACAACTGTGAGGACGAAGGACGGATCGGGTTCAAGCAGAGTCCAAAAAATGTATGTTGATTCAAATAAACTCGATATTAATAGATTATCCGATGTAGTGATAGATAAATCATTGAGGTCTGTTAAATCTGTAGAATTGCAGCCAGGCAAGTATACCGTAATATTAGAACCATCTGCCGTAGCGGATATGATAGCATACTGTGCATATTTTATGGAAGCACGTCCAGCAGACGAGGGCAGAAGCTTCTTTTCAAATAACGGAAAATGCAATAAAATCGGCGAACTTGTTGTTAGCCCCGAAATAAATTTATATTCTGATCCCCTTAATACAGATAGTCCATCCATACCATTCAGGCATGACGGCATTCCGATATCAAGGACCTTATGGTTTGAAAAAGGTGTACTGAAAAATCTGATCAGGACCAGGTACTGGGCAATGAAGACAGGTCAGCCTGTTGTACCATTTTTTTCAAATTTAATTCTTGACGGCACTAATAAACCGTTAGAAGAGATGATAAGTTCGACTGACCGCGGAATACTTGTTACACGATTCTGGTACATAAGGACGGTAGACCCGCAAACTATTCTGTTAACAGGGCTAACCAGGGACGGGTTATTCGAAATAAGAGATGGGAAGATAACCAGACCGGTGAAGAATTTCAGGTTCAACGAAAGTCCTATAAATATGTTGAAAAATGTACTGGAGATAGGAAAAGCTGAAAATGCAGTTGGAAGCGAAGTGGAAGGATTACAAATATTCGCTCCTCCATTGAAAGTTAAAGATTTCAATTTCTCGAGCATTTCAGATGCAATTTGAGTTTATATGATAATTATGTTTCACACGAAACATTAATTTGCCCGAAAACAAAGAAAATATATTTGTGAAAAATTTATCATAAGGATAATGAATCTGTTATCTGCAATAGGTAAATTTTCCGATTATCTTATAGACGAAAAAAATTATTCCAGGAATACTCTTATCAATTACGTTCGCGATCTTG
>JBEKSX010000118.1:0-6136 GCA_049516635.1 Ignavibacteria bacterium
ATCTGTGGTTCTCAACTTTAATATTGAAAAATTAAATATTTACGATAAACTTACGCAATTACATATGTCAGATGACGAGAAATATATGCTTATGGTAATCGCCAAAGCGAAAGAAGGGATAGATGTAGGTCAAAGTCCTTTTGCGGCGTGCATTGTAAAGGACGGTGAGGTTATTGCATGCGAACATAACGCCGTATGGGAGAACACGGATATCACTTCGCACGCTGAGATCAATGCAATCAGGAGAGCATGCAAATTGCTTAACACGATCGACCTTACCGGATGCGTGATTTATTCGACCTGCGAGCCATGTCCGATGTGCTTCACAGCATGCCACTGGGCTAAAATATCCAGGATAGTTTACGGGGCGAGGATAGAAGACTCGAAAGCTTTCGGTTTCAGTGAGCTCTGCATATCGATTAAGGTGCTCAAAGAAATGGGCAAGAGTAGGATCGAAATAGTTTCTGATATTCTCAGGCAGAAAAATATAGAACTTTTTGAGTATTGGGAGAGTAAAAATGGTAAGAAGGCTTATTAAATTTTCAATTTCCAATTTGCAATAAAAATATTGGATAATGGTAGAAGGCAGATGTGAAAGGGCAAATGTGAAACGTCTTATTCAAAACCCATTCGGGGAATTGTCGGAATAACGAGGTATCGGGGAAAGCGTAAAAAATTCGACTGTCTGAATCCGCTTCAAGCGGATGAGTTTCGAATTTTTAGCTTTCCCTGATGCCGAGCAGGCAATTCCCCGGGGGTGCCCTTTTCTTTCTTGCTTTCTTTTGGGCAAGCAAAAGAAAGTATATGATAAAAAGAAAAAAATAAATCTAAACATATACATGAATAAAAATTTATTTTCAAAATTAATTCTTATTTTGTTCTTTCTCCCCTTATTCTCGTACGCTGATTCTCCGCTCACCTCTACACATATATGTGATGTTTACACTGATGTGGACATGGTTGTGAAAGCGGAAAAGTCAGGCAAAGTCACGCGCACAATAACCGATTTCCTGCTATCGAAGGATAACAGTATAGACGAGAAAGCCGCAGCTATAAATGCCATAGGATGGAAATTTGAAGGAACTGACAATGCGGAAAAGTTCTGCAAATACGCTTACGGCAAACCGCTGAGCGAGATAAAGACCGATGAGTTAAGCAGTGATGAATTATTCTGTATAGGCTACCTGCAGGCACTGGGTGATTATTTCAACCCCGATAAAGCTCTCCCCTATCTTGAAGCGGCACGCAGGAAAGACAACCGGAGCTTAACCGTAGCTCTGATCCTTGCACTTGTTAAAGCACAGAGCATTATGGATAAAGGCGATTGGTGTAAGATGTGGGGAATAACTAGGGATGTGCTCGACGATGCATCCTTATATCAGGATATGCGAGAAGGTGCAAAAAAGATAATAAAGGATTATATGATATTGTACAAATGCTGAGAACAGAATCCCCTCTAGAGAGAGGTGTCCGGCTCAACCGGACGGGGTGTGTGTTATTTCTAAGTGTTGATTTGTCATAATCTTAGTAATATAATGGAACGTATTAATTACTAAATTGTTAATTGATTTTGAATCATATTTAACATAAATTTGAATTGTAATTTATAATCATAATTCCTGAAATGAAAACTATTTTTTATACAGCAATTGCAGTCCTTTTAGCTTCGGTAATCAATATCCAGGCACAATCGGTAACGTTCGTTAGAACATCAGCTGAGTACGTTTATCATAGCCCGGGTCCATTTGTAGACATAGAGTCTGATGCTACCGTAACAAACACTACGAATCATAATATAAATCTTGTTTTTAAAAGGGTCCTCAATAATCTACCGAATAGTAATTGGTCCACTGCATTCTGCTTTACATTATGTTATCCCCCAACTGTAGACAGCTCTTATGAACAGGCTGTTTCACCGGGACAACATACTTTTTCGTTTCATTTCTATCCCGATTCTGTTGTGCCGGGTATAGGTCATGCAAAGATGTTATGCTACAATGCCGATATACGCTCAGACAGCGCATCGGTGACTTTTAACGGTTCAACTTTTCCTGTTGGTATCAGGCAGATTTCTTCAACCGTAAACGGATTTAAACTAAACCAGAACTATCCGAACCCGTTCAATCCGACAACCAGGATCGGGTTCTCAGTAGATAAAAGCAATTACGTAGACCTCAGGCTATATGACATACTCGGCAGGGAAGTTAAAGTACTTCTAAGCCAGCCGATGAATCCCGGTGAATACGAGATTGATTTCAAAGCGGATAACCTTGCATCTGGTATGTATTACTACAGGCTGCAGTCCGGAGAGAACGTTGCGGTCAAGAAGATGACTTTAGTGAAATGATTTCATTTCATATATTGTTTATTATACCGGATTAAGTTCCAGGATGTACACACAAGAGGTAAAAGAGGTCAGGCAAAAAGACCTGACATTATTGGAAAAGACTTATATTCCTGCTATAGTAAAAGGAATGGTACTTACACTAAAGCAGGTTTTCAGACCAAAATTTACACGTGAGTATCCCGAAGAAAAATGGACACCGCCCTCTGCTTTCAGGGGGCGTCCTGTTTTAGTTAAGAACAGGAACGATGTCGAGAGATGTGTCGCATGCAATTTATGCGCGAGGGTTTGTCCCGCGCTTGCTATCGAAGTGCAGGCTTCTGAGACAGAACTCGAAAAGGAACGATACCCGGTTAAGTTCGAGATAAATATGCTCCGCTGTATCTTCTGCGGGTTCTGCGAAGAGGTTTGCCCGGAGGAAGCTATAGTGATGAGCGATGAATTTATTCTGACATTCGAATCACAGGAAGAGGCAATTTTCGGAAAAGAAAAATTATTGATGAGCGTGGACAGGCTTCAGAAACGATTGGATTTTTTGAAACAAAACGTTTAACTATGGAAAGATTATTACTTTCTTTCATTTTATTGCTCACATTCATAACAGGAGATTCTCCTGTATCACAAACAATATCAGGAGATAAAGATAAACCGGTATCAATAGAACAGAGAGATTCCGTAGATCTCTTAAGTGCATTTTCAGCCGGTATCAAGGATAAGAAAATTCATCTCGTATGGAAGATAACCAACCCGCTTGAAATATCATACTTCTACATCCAGCGTCTTGATCCTAACATAAACGCATACGTATCCATCAACAAAGACAAAATTACACTCGTTGACTTTTTTGAAAAAGGCGTTGATGCAAATAATCAGAGGGAGTACAGATACAGCTACGAAGACGAACCACAGATTGACGGCGTATATTACTACAAGCTGAAAGCGTACAGTGCCGGCGGAAAGCTGGTCCTGGAATCGGATGCGATCAAAATTGGAATTTCGGGGATAAGGGATTTTATTCTCGACCAGAATTTCCCGAACCCGTTCAATCCCAGTACGACAATACAGTACGAGCTGATGGAAAATTCGCATGTAACGATAAAAGTGTACGACCTCATAGGCAAGGAGGTCACAACTCTGGTGGATAGATACGAGAACGCCGGAAAATATACGGTGGACTTTGACGCATCAAAGTTCTCTAACCTCACATCGGGAATATATTTCTATAAGCTAGAAACGGAAAAATATTCCGATGTGAAAAAGATGATACTGAATAAGTAGAATATTCTATATACAGTCATGTTGAACTCGTTTCAACATCTATCGTATCAATTTATTGGGACCCTGAAACAAGTTCAGGGTGACTAATAATAAATTTTTTATTTCGTCTTCAGAGTAAAATCTTTCTCCATTTCATCGCCGTCACGGATCAATTTCACCTTCACTTCGTCACCCACAGTCATATCCGCTATTATACCCCAAAAATCCACATCACTGCTGACCGACTGTCCGTTCACACCGGTTATAATATCGTTCGCTTTGATTCCCGCTTTATCAGCAGGGCTGCCGTTTTCCAGAGAGACCACAATTGCACCCTGTGTATTTTTGAGTTTATAGTACTTCGCGATATTTTCATCCATGGTCTGCAGGCGCAAGCCGATCGAATAATTTCTGTCTATCTTCCCGTTCTTCCTGAGAAGATCGGTTACGGTTTTAACTTTATTTATGGGTATTGCAAAGCCCAGCCCGATATTTCCCGTGCTGTATGAGTTCCCGGTAAAGATAAGCGTGTTCATCCCGATGACCTCACCTACGGCGTTCACAAGCGGTCCGCCGCTGTTGCCGGAATTTATCGCCGCATCGGTTTGTATCATATTCCGGTAATAACGGTTTTCGCCCGAGTTCAATTTCATATTCGTGGCACTGATCACCCCTACCGTAACGGTCGGTTTCTGGTTCACCTCGAACAGACCGAACGGATTTCCGAGAGCTATTGCCCACTCTCCTATTAGTACATCATCGGAATTCCCCATCGGGATATATGGAAGTCCGCTTTTCTCAATTTTCAATAAAGCGATATCGCTGACGTGATCGCTTCCGAGTATCTTCGCATCAAAGTGTTCGCCGTCTGTCAGTGTAACAACAACCTTCGTGGCATTACCGACCACGTGATCGTTCGTGATTATATATCCGTCATCCGAGACGATAAATCCAGAACCGAGCCCGTGGACCTCCTGTTTGAACGACCTGTCACCGAAGAACTGGCGGAAGAATGGATCATTGCCGAAGAATTGCTGGAATGGATCGTTGAATTCCTGTATCTCAGTGACGTTGATGCCGACTACAGCAGATGATACTTTTTTTACAGTCTCTGTGATCGCGTTTTCCCGGGTATAAGTAATATTGTTCACTGTCTGAACCCTGGTTGAGGATTCACTCAAATAGGGATTGGGTTTCGCATTCGTGAAAACATAATGCCCAAAAACAAAACCCGAAAGCAAAACGATAACGAATACCAAACCAAAGATAAGATATTTATTTTTTCCGTTCATATTTTTTGATATTATTTATTCCGCAAGGGGGCAAGCGCCTCTACGAGTCGACTCGTCGACCTTGTTCAATATTTAAATTTATATTATTTCAATTTTCTTTTTAAGACCTTTTTTACTGCATCGGCTATAAATCTTTGCGAGAGACCGTATTTTTCCATCAGCTCGGGAGCTGTGCCGGACTCTCCGAAAGTATCTTTTGCTCCGATAAATTCCATGGGCGCAGGATAATTTTTCGCAAGCACTTCTGCTACCGCACCGCCCAGACCGCAGTTTATCTGGTGGTCTTCAGCGGTAACGATACACCCGGTCTCTTTAGCGGAATTAATTATCGCATCAGCATCTATCGGTTTTATCGTATGCATATTTATAAGGCGCGCAGAAATTCCGTCTTTATAAAGAGACTCAACGGCTAAAATACTTTCCCACACAAGGAGTCCCGATGCAATTATAGTACAATCATTGCCATCTATCAGTGTATCCGCTTTGCCGAATTGAAACGGAGCGTCTTTATTCGTAAAATTTGGTGAATTATCTCTGTAGAACCTGATGTAAAACGGTCCGTTCACCTTCACACATTCTTTCACAGCACGGAAGGTCTGGTTCGCATCACAGGGGGTGATAACTTTCATATGGGGGAGGACCCTCATCAACGCAACGTCCTCGAGCGACTGGTGTGTGGCGCCGTCGGGACCAACGGTTATCCCGCAGTGTGAAGCGCATATCTTCACGTTCATCTGGCTATATGCTATGGACTGCCGTATCTGGTCGAACGGGCGTCCCGCAGCAAACTCACCATAAGTGGATGCGAAAGGAATTTTTCCCGCTACGGCAAGACCTGCCGCCGTTCCCATCATATCCTGCTCTGCAATTCCGACAGAGAAGAATCTCTCCGGGTATGCATCGCGGAAGAGGTCGGTTTTTACGGAACCCGTAACATCTCCGCCGAGAACAACTATATCGGGATTTTCCTTTCCCAGTTCAACTAGAGCTTCGGCAAAACCCATTCTCGACGCTTTCAATTCTGGTTTATCCGTATTAAAATCCTTCACAAATAAATTCTTATTCTGATACATGTAATTCATTGATTATATAAAAATGCTTTCTTCATCCCGCACAAATTTACAAAGATAGAAGAAAATTGAATAAAATAAATGTTGAAATTTACATATATAACAGATAATCAGTGGTTTGAGTTGCTTTAAATTGATTCATTATAATATCTGAGATTTTCTATTATCTTTAT
>JBEKSX010000119.1:0-6106 GCA_049516635.1 Ignavibacteria bacterium
GGCAATTTGAGTTGCTGAAGAACTCGAACAGCGTTTTCCTGTTTACCTGCTGCGGTATATAGACAGAAGATGAGGGATTATCATTGCTTTCGCAGCCTGAAATATACAAAGCTGAGGAGACAAAGATTAATATCAGGAATAATTTTAGTATTTTCATAATAATTAAAAATTATTGATTACTGTTAATCTAAAACCTTTAAACGGATTTACATACCTGCAAATTCCACTTGAGCATTTCAATCCGCCCCGTTCGCTGCCATATGATAATGTAACGGAATTGGCTGAAGAAATCTTATAAGTGACTTCCCCGCTCGCCCACGCTACTATTTTACCGTTAGGATTATAGCGGGACGGGTCCTCCTTATCATTCGAAAGTTCAAGATTACCGTTTAAAATAATATCGGGTGATCTCGATACAGAAAGAGAAATGTATTCATTATAAAAATTATTCTGCCCGGAAGCTCTTAATGATTTATAAGACCACTGTTGTTCGGCTATAAGTTTTAAACTGTATACCTTCTTAAAATCATATGTAATTTCCACAGGAATTGTAGTGGCTCTTTCTTTATCTGAAGCTGTTGGATCGGTGTTGCTGTACAATACAGAAGATTGTCTGCCGAAAGCGATCTTTAACTTAAGATTTTTTTTGTAATAATATTCAGCTTCAGCATATATTTCCCAATACGGCGAGAATTTATCTTCAGGTGAAGGCAGAAAATCTACACTACGGCTGACCCTCCTGTAAAGTGTTCTTACCGTAGTATCTATATCTACGTAATCATAATGCCTGCTGGAAAGAGAAAGATTGAGATTAAAGGTCAGATTTTCTTTAGGGCTATAAAATGCTTCGGTCTGGAACCCGAGTTCATCGTTAAAATCGACTATGTGGGTGTTCCTTGTTAGCAAGGTGGATGAATACTCCCTTATGCACGTTGGCGGCTGCTGGAACGGGAGTGCTTTAGTCGGACTCGTAGAGCTCACTTCGTTCGGAACAACCAGGTTAAACCTGTAATTCTTGTAATCGAAAGTTACACCGAAACCCGGTCTTGTGAACGATATCGTTCCATATGCACCGTCACCTCGAGGACCTATAGACTGGGGATATACAGAATTTGGCTGGGTAATGGTTTTTTTATTCGCATATGAGGCAAACATATTTATCGATTTATAATTAAATCCTAAATTACCTTCGAATATTTCTGCTGTAATATTAGTAATTGCTCCTGATGTCGGGATCTGGCCGGTAGTGAAGAGATAAGAACCTCCGAGTGTTACAATACTATATGGTGTAACATCGAAGTTTGCTGCTCTTATGGAATAGTTCTCTACACGATCCGGACGCAGGTAATCGTTATATTGAAGTCCTCCTCCTAATACAGTTGCATTCAGCTTTACCTTATCAATGCTTCTTTTAAAATTCAGCTTCACTCCATCCATTTGCGTGTTAAAACCAAGCCCTCTATTCTCAAACGCGTTGAGGGTTAGCCCTCTTTCGAACAATTCATAGAAATTTCCGGCTCTTACGGTAAAATCATCCTTCCTATATTCTACATAACGTCTCGTGATCCCTTTGAGGCTCGTACCAAATTCTATCGGGTCGTCGTACTCATACCTTACAGCAAATAACAGGTCGTTCACATACAGCCGTATATCGCCCAGCTCCTCAAAATATTCCTTCGTATCTTCGAGAGAAGTTGTAATCTCATTTCCTTTGCCGTAACGGAACAGGTTAGATGCAGATACTTTAATGTTAGGTATTTTTTGTGAGAACAATACTGCTGGGTTTATTAAAAAAATAGTTAATATTATTAGGTATATTTTTCTCATCTCTTAATTATTGATTATTGCAAAATATTGTTTTCCCGGATTTCTTTAATGCAGTGCGTTCACTACATCCTGCTCAAGTTTTATCTCGTCCCCTGCAGTATACCCTGTCGAGTAAGTATGTATAATATCACCTTTTTTATTCATAAGGATCGCAAACGGTATCTGCTGTCCGCCCAGCGACTCAAAAACACTGCCGTCGGTATCGAATAATACTAGAAAGTTATAGCTTTTGGATTCAATGTATGGTTTTACTTTCGAAATGCTTTTCAGGTCATCCCTGTTTATTGCAACATATACGAAACCGGAGTCTTTATATTTGTTATAGATCACATTCATTACCTTCATCTCTTCCTTGCATGGGATGCACCAAGTTGCCCAGAAGCTGATGAACACCGGGCCTTTCTGTAATAATTCTGTCAGCTTTACAGAATTTCCATCCAGATCATTCAGCTCGAAGTTATAAGCCTGTGAATATGTTACCTTTACGCTAAAAAGAAGTACAATAAATAATACTGCTGTTAATTTTTTCATGATATTGGAATCTCTATTTGATTTAGTTAAATGATTATGTTTATTTAATAAATGCTACTACAATCGCAGTAACGATGATATTTAAAAAAGCTATGGGAAGCATTACTTTCCATCCCAGGTTCATCAGCTGGTCATAACGGAATCTCGGAACAGACCAGCGCACCCAGATAAAGAAGAAGACCATGCAAACTATCTTAATGCTGAAAGTTAAAATCTGCAATAAGCTCGTTAGCAGGGGTGACAGCCCGAATGTCTGTAAATATGGAAATTGCCACCCGCCAAGGAAGAGCGTTGTAATTACACTCGATGATACGATAACATTTGCATACTCCGACAGGAAAAATAATGCGAATTTCATGCTAGAATACTCTGTATGATAGCCGCCTACCAGCTCAGGCTCTGCTTCAGGCAAGTCGAACGGCGCACGGTTGGTCTCTGCAAAGGCAGCAACTAGAAATGTAATAAACCCGACAGGCTGCAAAATAATGTTCCATTTCCATCCATATTGATGGAGTACTATATCCTGCAGGCTAAGAGAACCCGTAACCAGTATTACACCGACTACAGAGAGTCCCATAGACAGCTCATAACTGATCATTTGTGCACAGGAACGGAGACCTCCGAACAACGGGTACTTGCTGTTAGATGACCAGCCGCTTAATGTGATACCGTAAACCCCGAGGGAAGTTAATGCAAGAATGTAAAGTATCCCGATATTTACATCAGCTATGCGTAGAGGAATATCCCTTCCGAAGAGATGTATTGTATTTCCGAAGGGCACCACAGCAACCGTTGTGAGTGCCACAAATATGGATATCATCGGTGCCAGGGTATGTATTGAGTGTGTTGCCTTTTCTGGTACTACATCTTCTTTCAGAACCAGCTTAAATACATCTGCGAAGGGCTGGAGTACTCCTTCCCACCCGACGCGGTTGGGACCGAGACGGTTCTGGATAAATGCCGATATCCTCCTTTCTGCATAAACTGAATATGCCACGCCTATCAGGAGAATGATTATTACAAGAACGATCTTAATTAATGAAATGACTATTTCTGCCAGCAAAAATTAATTCTCCGCAAGTTTATTTTTTAAATAATTAATTTTCTCAACGGGAGTCGGATCTACTTTTTGCAGTATAGCCAGATAGAAGCTTACCCAATCCCCGAGATGTATCAAGTCGAATATCCTTTCGAGCAATGTATCTCCTTCCCCGTCAATTTCAAGCACAAGCCCTGCTATAGGTTTTATCAACTCCAGCATGATGTCCATCCTTTTCAGTATCCTCTTCTGGTCATCTTTATCCCTGAACACAATAACCGCAAAATTCTTCAGCAAGTCCGGGTTCTCCTGCCAGCCTACTATTTCATTGTGATTCATTTCCGGCAGGAGGTTTCCGTATGCAAGTGATTTTGCATTCTCACCGAATTGTCCGCGCCATCTCAAATTTACAATATCTAAAAAATCTGCAGAAGAATAAATGATAGGAATTTTACCCTGAATAAGTTTAGATATCTTTAGAGCATTATTCTGCATTTCATCGAGGGTTATGTAGGTTTGTGTCTTTTTTCTGATGCGGTTTATTGTTCTGTAGATAACGTTTGTTTTATCGGATGCAAAACCCAGTTTGGTCATCAGTATGAGCAATGGAAAAAAAGAATAAGCAAGGGCGCATCTCGGCTGATAACCTCTCGGAATTTTAATCAGCGGGAAACCGTCATTTTCTGCTAAGAGTGATAGCCGTCCTCCCGATGAGATGCAAATAATCCTGCACGCTTTGTTTTTGGCTTCTTCATATGATGCAAGCGTTTCTTCTGTATCGCCTGAGTAGCTTGAAGCGATAACAAGAGTACGTTCATCGGCAAATGCAGGCAGACGATAATTTCTGTTCACATAGATCGGTACCTTCAGCTCATACCATAAAAAGCTTCTTAAAAGATCACCGCCAATTGCCGATCCCCCTAACCCGGAAATGATTATCTTATTCACATCGGAATAATCCCCCTCCACCTTGATGTCCGAACCGATATTTAATGCTTCTTCTATCTGGTTTCCGAAATTTGCCAGCACATCGAACATACCGGAACCGTCATATAAACGTATTTCTCTTTCTGTCATCTGGTTCTGTTTTTACTCTACTTCTTTAATTATTTTTTCGAATGACCTTGTAAGCAGGTCTTTTATCTTCGATTCTTGATTCAGCGTTAATACTTTTTCTGCTGTCTTCTTCGCATCTGAATATTTTAACTTCCTTATCAGGCGTTTTATCCTTAAATATGAAGTAGTTTCCACGCTCAATTCTTTTACGCCAAGACCTATCAGAAGCAGGCTCCCCAAAGGATCACCCGCCATTTCACCGCAGATGCTCAGGTCTATCTTATTCCTTTCCGCGCTCTTTACAATATAGTCCAGAGCATGTACGACCGCAGGATGGAATTTCTGATAATAGCCGGCAACTATACTGCTGTCCCTGTCAACAGCTAAAATGTACTGTACAAGATCATTGGTACCTATGCTGAAGAAATCCACTTCTTTTGCAAAATCATCTGCCATAAAAACAACCGAGGGAACCTCGACCATGATACCTACTTTTATATTTTTATCAAATGGAATCTTCTTCTTCAAAAGCTCATTCTTAGCGGTATTAAGAAGCTTTTTGGATTCAACTAATTCATCCAGACTGGATATCATTGGAAACATTATCTTTACATTCCCCCTTGCTGATGCACGAAGTATTGCCCTCAGCTGGTTTAAAAAAACATCAGGCTTATCCAGGCATATCCTTATACCCCTCCAGCCGAGGAAAGGATTTGCTTCCTTCTGAGTTTCCGGTAAAATCTTATCACCGCCTATATCAAAGGTCCTTATGGTGACCTGGCGCGGATACAGACGGTCCGCAAGAATTTTATACCTGGTATATTGGTCTTCTTCGGAAGGAAATTCTTCCATCTCAAGGAAAATGTGCTCCGTCCGGTATAGACCTACACCGCATCCGATATGAGTAAGAATATAATCAAGCTCTTTATTGAATTCGAGGTTAACAACCAGACTGATGTCCTGTCCGTCTTTTGTCCTGCTAGGGTATTTCCGGAGCTCCGCAAGCTTCTTCTCATAAAGTGAATATTTTTTAAGCTGGGTATTGTATCTCTGGATGGTCCGTTGTGCGGGATTCTTGATGAGATAACCCCTGTATCCGTCTATAATGACAAAATCTTCCTGTTTAATATGCGTTGAAATATCATTCATACCCACTACTGCCGGTACGTTGATGGAACGCGCTATGATCGCAACGTGAGAATTTGGTCCCCCCAGATCAGTAGCAAAGCCTAGAAGATTCCTGTTGCTGAACAGGATTGTATCCGCCGGAGTCAGGTTCCTTGCTATCACAATCGAGTTCTCGTCAATCTTCGAAAATAATTTCATCTTTATCATGTTCCTCAGAACGCGGTTCTTTATATCTTCTATGTCGGATACCCTTTCTTTAATGTAATCGTCATTAGAAGAAAGCAGTTTAGTTTCCAGATCTTTCAGCTCCTCATTAAATATCTGGTACGCAGCTTTTTTTTCGTTCCTGATCCTGCTTGTAACTTTCTTGTGAAGTATATCGTCATTTAAAAATAACACCTGCGCTTCGAAGATCTGCAGGTTGTTCACATCCAGCTTTTCCTTCGCAAGCGTGAATATCTTGTCCAGTTCCTTCCTTGACTGGGATATCGCCTGGGTATAATCTTCTATCTCTTTTTCCGGATC
>JBEKSX010000120.1:0-6069 GCA_049516635.1 Ignavibacteria bacterium
TGATAGCTTTATAAGGACCTTTAACGACTGTTGCGCCCGGTTCCAGCCCTTCTATGATCTCGGTATATTTATCATCGCTGATCCCCGTCTTTACGGTTACCATTTTAACCTTCGAAACATTGCCTTCATCTACAACAAAGAGAACCTCTTTGGGTTTTTCTTTTTTCTTCAGGTTCTCATCAGTAGTACGCTTTGTCTGATCATCCCCATTCATGTTAGCATCATTCTTAGTTTCATCCCGTGCGGTTATACTCTGTATAGGGACTGACACGACGTTATATTTAGAATTAACCTTGATATCCGCATTACATGACATTCCCGGTTTCAGATAAATATCTTTATCCAGCACCCTCAGTTTAACTATAAAATTCACAATTTCCTCCTGCGTTCCGGTGTTCTTTGATTGTGCAGTATTCGATATTTCGAACACAACACCCTGAAGGCTTCTATCGGGAAATGCATCTACATCGATCTTTGCCGTATCTCCTATATCGATTTGTGTTATATCGTTCTCGCTAATTTCTATATCAGCTTCCATTGCAGTAAGGTCTGAAACTGTCATTATTGTTGTACCCGACATAAGCTGTGTTCCGACAACTTTTTCTCCGAGTTCTGAATTTAATTTAGAGAGAATGCCGTCCATGGGGGAATGTATAGTAGTCTTGTAAAGATCTTCCGAGTTTTGTTTGAGGAGTGCAATATTCTGATTAACATTAGCATTGGAGCTTTTCACCTGTGATTTAGCTACTTCATATGCTATCCTTGCATTATCTATATCTGACTGTGACATCAACCCGCTGTCGTATAACTGTTTTGTCCTTTGATAATCGAGTTCTGTCTTTTTAAAATTATTTTGAGCTACTTCGAGCTGTGATTTTGAATAATTCACACCGGCTTCTTGCTGCTCGATCCTTTCCTTGTATATATCAGGTTTTATCTTCACTAACAGATCACCTTTGTGCACAACAGCACCTTCTTTGAACGGAAGCTGTATTATCTCACCGCTTACTTCGGCGCTTATATCTACCTTGGTCTCGGGCTGTATAGTACCCGTTCCGGATACCACCTGTGTAATATCACGTTTTATAACTTTTTCGGTCTGAACCGTCACAAGCTTTTCTTTATTATTCGAAATTATAACTGCAGCAACAATAATGAAAAGTACCGCTCCCAGAATAGAATAAATGAGAAATTTCTTTTTGTTTTTTTTCTTTTTATTGTTTTTTGAATCTGCCATGTTTTCGTTTAAATAAAATTTTTCTTGCTATTCTTTATTGAATGTTTAATACTTAATCAATCCCTGAAAATACTCGAGTTGTTTTTGCGAAAATTGAAAATTGAATATCAGATTTGATTTGGTTATAAGGGCATTATTATATGTTGTAGTTGCAGTTTGAACGTCGAGCAATGTAACTAATCCTACCCTGTATGATTCCTCTGCCATAAGTTTATCCTGTTCCGAAGATTTTATTCCTCTCTCGGTAATCTCAACCTGCTTGACAAGTGATTTTAGGTCCAGGATTGCTTTTTTAATGTTTACATCTATCTGCCTTTCAAGCTGCGATACGTCTTCATTGGCCGATCTGTATGTGACCTCCGCCTGCTGTCTCACGTTATCCAGCTGAAAGCCCTCAAATATTGGATAGGTTAAGTTTATACCTAAAGTAAATACTTTCGTGTTGCTCATACTTCCGATGTTTATTCCTGAAAGATTATATGAGCTGAATCCGCTAATCGTTGGATATATTTCTGAGTTTCTTGCTATGTCTATGTTCGTTTGAAGTATATCAAGATTCTTTAATGAACTTTTATAATCATACCTGTTGTTCAAACCGTTTTGGATAAGCTGGTCAACGTTTGAATTCTGGTCAACATATTTCTGCAAGTCTGCAAGCTGAAGGTCTGGGTTAAACCCGGCCGGGCTAACCGAGTATGTTTTATCCTGGGGCAGGCTAATATCGAATACCAGGTCTTCGATTGATTTATCAACATTGTTTTTAGATTGTTCGACAGCTAACTCGTTCTGTGCTACAATAGCATCCTGTTTATAGACATCTGATAATGTCTTATTTCCCACTTCCACAAATTGTTTTATCATATCCAGCTGAGCGCGGGAATCTTCAAGGCTTGCTGAATTTATCTTGACAATCTGCTGGTTACTTAATACTGTAATGTAATCGTTAATCACTTTCAGAATGAGGTCTTGTTTTGCTTGTTCAAGTTGAAGCATAAGATTTTGTTCGGTAAGTCTGGCTGCCGTCACACTGCTGTAATTAACAAAACCATTAAAAATGGTAAGGTCTGCACTTAGACCTAAATTATAATTATTATTTGTCTGACTTAATGACTGGTTACCAATATCAAGATTTGTTCCTGTACCCGCTTGTCCAAGATACTGGCTGAGTGCATTTCCTGTGAGGACTTGATTAGTCCTTGTCCACCCGCCACTAAGATTCAAAGATGGCAGTAAGCTTCCGTATTTTGCTTTAATGTTGAAGTTCTGCGCATCTATCGAATTCTGCAGTTTAATTATAGTAACGTTGTTTTTGAGGGCATTTTGAATAGCACTCTTTAGGGTTAATTCGGTAACTTGCTGAGATAATCCAGTGCCCATGGATAATATAATTACCCCAAGCAGGAAAAATGTTTTTCTAAAATTCATAAAGGTCAATTCTTGTTAATTAATTAATATTTTTAAGTTGGTAAGCTTATAAGACCATTAGTACCCTTATTGACTAGAAATAAGCCAACAAAGTTTCAAAATATAATAGTTTTATCTTAAACAAAATGTAAAAAAATGTTACCTTTTTAACCGAATTTAAAATAATTAAAAATATACAAGGTATAAAATGAAATTTAGTTCAAACATAGGTTCCTAAGGCTGCCTGAGCATGCCGTTTGTTTATCTGGTATGGCAGAACTATTTAGATGAAATTTGTATTTATATGTTATTATAAGAGTGTAAGATAGCACATATACCGTTTGTAAGTTCAGGTTAAGTAACATCAGCAAGATGAATTTTGTTATTTCAAATTAAAATTAACTTTTTTAAATTTGCTATTATAAACCAATAATTAATTAATTAAACTCATCATTTATAGCCGTTATTACCTTCTCTTTATTTCCTCTTTATAAAATCGCAGTAATTTTTATGTTGATATAACTTAAAATATCAATTAACTATGTCATTTAGGGATAACCATTTTTATGCTGATTAGAATAAATTTATCACTTTTCGTAATATTGTGTTTTACCTCTTCTGTCTTCGCACAATTCGACCCTAACCCGGAACTTGATTGGTACACAATTGAGACAACGCACTTCTATGTTCATTATTATAAAGGCACTGTAAGAACTGCTAATACAGCTGCAATAATAGCAGAGGAAATATACGGTCCTATCACCTCACTTTATAATTACGAACCTAAAGACAAAGTTTCTCTTATCTTTAATGACGAATCGGATTTTTCTAACGGAGCTACCGATTATTATGGTAATCGTATAGAAATTGCCGCAGGGGCGTTGGATTTTGAGTTACGCGGTACGCACAACTGGCTCAGAAATGTGATCACGCATGAATTTACTCATATCGTACAGGTACAGTCTTCGATGAAATTATCACGTAAGGTTCCTTCTATTTACCTGCAGTGGCTGAATTATGAGGGAGAGAGGCGCCCCGATGTACTGTACGGCTATCCTGACATCATAGTATCCTATCCATTTTCTGGTATCATCGTACCCTCATGGTATGCTGAAGGCACTGCACAGTACCAGAGGCAGCAAATGGGTTATGATTTCTGGGATTCGCACAGGGATATGATACTCAGAACGATAACTCTTGACGATAAATTATTATCATGGAATGATATGGGGCAGTTTGCAAGTGTAACTACACTTAAGGCTGAGTCGATTTATAACATGGGGTTCGCATTAGTGAGGTATATATCCTGGAAGTATGGGGAGGATAAATTAAAGGAAATATCACATAATCTGTCCAACCTGTCATCATTAAACTGTGAATCTGCATTTAAAAACGCTATCGGTAAATCGGGTAGTGATCTTTATGATGAATGGAAAGATTACCTCAAACGAGATTATAACGAACGGATAAAAAATGTAAAGAAGAATGAAACCGAAGGCGCTGTTTTTGCTTCAACCGGATTTGCCAACTACTCCCCGCAATTTTCTCAAGATGGAAAGAATATCACATACCTCTCAAATAAAACTTTTGATTATGGGTCAACATCTTTGTTCTCTCATAAAATGGGCGAAAAGAATGATGATAATGACAAACTCCTTATAGCTGGAGTAAGCGGAGGATACTCATGGTCACCTGACGGAAGTTACATAATCTTTGCGAGAAGGAACAAACCTACTATACATGAAAAAAGTGTATTCGATTTATACGTATACAATAAAAAAAGCAAAGAAGAAGAACAGATAACACATAATAAGAGAGCACATTCACCGGCATATTCATTCGATGGAAAGGAAATATGTTTCGTTGTAAATGGTGATGGTACACAAAATCTTTGTATTTCAAAAAATACTCTGGATAAACAGTTAACAGAAGTTGTACAGCTGACTAATAATAAAAACGGTGAACAAATATATTCTCCTAAATGGTCACCGGACGGTAATTACATTATCTATGATTATTCGGATAGGGATTCCCGTGGAATTGCGATGATAGAGGTTTCCTCGGGGAAGTTAGAGCATCTGTTTGAAAGCACAGATGCTGACTTTCGAAATCCTGTATTTTCTCCTGATAACAAGTACATTTACATTTCTTCGGATATGACAGGAATATATAATATCTACAGGTATGAAACGGTAAATGAGATGTCCATGACTGCTGCAGACCGTAAAGCTAAACTGCATCAGATCACAAATGTGAAAGGAGGGGCTTTTATGCCAGCCGTTGATAGTGCCGGAAAATTAACTTTTTCTTCCTATAAATCATCAGGATATACAATTTCCGTGCTTGATTCTATTAGCGAAATTGATTCTCTGGTCGAGTCTAATAATGCGGTCTATTCGAAGCCTGAACGTGTCTTTGAAAAATATGCTCAGGAAAACGAAAATAATTCCATGGAGGCTAAAGATCATTTCGACTGGTTAAAGCTAAAAAATTTCAATGATACAGTCTCTGCAACGAAACCGAGATATCCTTATAATAACGCATCGACATCTCTATTCTTCATACCTGTTCTCCGATTTGACAATTACACAAAGAACGGTACATTCTGGGATGCATTGAAACCGGGATTATATTTTTATTCGCAGGATGTGCTCGGCAAGATGGGTATTTTCGGAGGTGCTTCAATGAATAAAAATCTGGAACGAGACCTATTCCTCGAATTCGATTATAATAATGGCGTACCGTTTTTAAAAAATTTCTTCATTAATAAGCTCAGCTTTGTACCGTATTTTACATTACAGGGCTTTAATATCACACGTAAAACGAATGCAGAAATTATTGCAGGAATAGACTCAGCAAACGTGAACCTTACATATGACCTGCTGGAATTCGATTTTGCTATGGCATTTAAGATAATAAACTCGAACCACAATTTGAAATTTGGATTCAGTATATCCAGCTACACTTCGGACTTAGATGCATTTTCTTTACCTTCTGTAGGCTCCATTTCCGGTTCGTCAACAAATTATTTTAAAGGCAGAGACCTTTCACTTACATATACCTATTCGAGCATTAAACCATCAAAGAATGATGATATCAACCCCGTTGGCAGGAATGTTAAAATTAAATACGATTACGAATTTAATTATCTGAATCCTACACTTTCTGTGGATAACCAGGGCAATGTAATTGAAGTTTATAATAAAGCAAAATTCCACCGCCTTGAAGCTAACTGGTCTGAATCTTTTAGCCTGTTCAATACTCACTCTCTTGGTTTTAAGCTTAACGGCGGGTCAATAATCGGACCGACCCAGGATAATTTCTTCGATTTTTATGCGAGCGGTCTTCCGGGGATGAAGGGATATCCCTTTTATGCGATTGGAGGAAACCGCTATGCCACAGCTAATCTTACTTACCGTTTTCCTATC
>JBEKSX010000121.1:0-5842 GCA_049516635.1 Ignavibacteria bacterium
AAAACAGATGATTTATTACAGTATTTGTCAAACTTAAATGATGAATTTAGACTAATTAATAAAGAATATGAGGCAGTCATTTTTATTTTCATAGTACTTAATTAAATATTAATTAAATTTTTTAATAAAGGTAAATAACTTTTTTAAGAGTTATATGAGAGTTATAGCTTAACATAGAATCTACTCCTTAAAATGAATATCATATAGGAGCTTTTATCAAATAGGATGGGATATCTTTTGACAAAATCTAGGACTAGTAATAAAGAAAATTATGAGCACATAGAGCTTTATTATTTGAAAATGTATTGTAGAGAATATTTGCTATATAATAGGTTATATTTTTATCAAATTATTACGTGGGTAAATTAAAAATTTTACATATATCACCCGACAGTAAATTATATGGTACCGAAAGGCATATTTTATCAATATTAAAGTATGCGGACAGAGATATTTTTGAGCATTGGGTTGCATTACCTCAAAGAGGAGTTCTTTGTGATGTTCTAGATAATATGGGCATAAAATATGCTTTTGCAGGGAGATTACATGGATATAAGCATAGTTTCCAGGGTTTTTTAAAATCTAATGGTTTATATAATTTATATAAGCTAATCCATCGAGAAAAATTTGACATTGTTCATTCTCATTTAAATTCTTACGGATTGTTGCCTTCCAAATTAGCGGGTACTACAAAAAATGTCCATACAAGACATGGTGTATTTTGGACTGAAGATGAATTACAACATATTTCATACCTAAGCAGATATTTTCAAAAGATTAAATCTAAATTATTTGATATTACCATAGCTATAGGTGAATATGAGAAGAATACTTTAATTAGCATATTCAATTATCCACCAGAAAAGATAAGATTAACATATAATGGAGTGAATGTCAAAGAAATACAATCGAAAATCGATAGATCTATAACTAAAAGAAATATCTTCAACACAGACTACATTATAATTGGAGCTGTAGGAAGATTGGAAAAGCAAAAGGGATTCAATATTTTTCTAAAAGCGGCTCGCTTGGTACTCGACAAATTTAAAAATGTTAAGTTTGTTATTGTAGGAAATGGAACATTACTCGGAGAATTAATAAAAATGCGAAATGATTTAGGGATGCAGGACAACTTCGATATTATTGACTATAGTTCTGATATCTATAATTACATGAATAATTTCGATATAATGGTTCAAACATCCTTGTGGGAAGGAATTTCATATGTGGTTTTAGAAGCTATGGGTTTAGGAAAACCAGTTGTAGCTATGACTTCACCTAACACATCTGGCGTGAATGAGATAATTGTGCATGGTGAAACGGGATATTTGGTTGAGCATGATTATGAAGAAGTCTTAAGTAAGTATATAATCGAAATCATTGCAAACAAGGATAAAATACTTAAATTTGGAAATTCAGGCAGGAAAAGAATTGAAAGTTTATTTACTGAAGAGAGGACAGCAAAAGATAATCATGATGTGTATTTAGAATTAATGAATAATTAATAATCCAAGATTCTCTTGAAGATTCTATTAATTTCATTTGATTTCCCGTATCCTCCAAGTGGAGGCTCTATAAGTAGAGACTATAATTTAATAAAACAACTTTCTAAAAATAATGATATTTTTTGGATCAACCGTACAATTAGGGATAGGCCAAAGGATGAATATATTAAAGAAATGGAGAAATACTGTAAAATAATCAAGATTGTTGAATGGAATTATGGGCATACAATTATAGGTTTAATAAAAAGTTTTTTTACAAAGGAACCATATATTATTCATCGTTTTGCTTCCCAATATATGACGGACCTTGTACATCAAGTTCTTAAGAATAATATATTTGATTTGATATTATGCGACCACATTTATTTATCTCAGTATCTACCACATGAAATTGAATTACATGTTCCTACAATCCCGAATAATGAAGATAACGGATTCACATATTATAAGAGATTGAGTGAGACAAACGGATTGATACGTCCTTTTTTTGCTAAATTGCAATGGAGGAAAATGCTCAATTATGAAGTTAATGTTTATCAAAGGTTCTGCGTAGATATCACTACATCTGACACTGAAAAAAATATCATCATGAAATATTTAAAAGGTGTTAAAATTGGTGTAGTTAAAAATGGAGTTGATGTGGATTATTTTAAACCAATGAAACGAACGAATATGGAAAATAATATTATATATACCGCTTGGTTTAAATATTATCCTAATCAACAAGCAGTAATAGAATTTGTTAAAGACGTATTTCCTCTACTGAAAGCAAAAATACCTGATATAAAGTTTTACATAGTTGGTAAGGAACCTCCTAAAAGAGTACACGAATTAAGTAAGATAAATGGGATTGTCGTAACCGGAGAAGTTGAAGATGTGAGACCCTATTTAGCGAATGCAGATGTTGCTGTCATACCACTGAAAGTCGGGGGAGGAACAAGATTAAAAATACTTGAGGCTATGGCTATGGGTATACCTGTGATATCTACAAAATTAGGAGCTGAAGGATTAGATGTTAAAGAAGATGAGAATATTTTAATTGCTGATGATCATGAAGACTTTGCCCAAAAAATCTATGAAATAATTACAGATAAACAATTGTCAAAACGTATTTCAGATTCGGCGATAAAATTTGTAGAAGAGAATTATACTTGGGAAAAAATAGGTGAAGATATTTGTAATTTTATAAATGATTTTGTATATACTTTTAAAAATTAATTAGGCTCTCACTTTGAACATCCTCTTCATAGCAAACCGGTTTCCGTATCCCCCTTATAGAGGTGATAAATTAAAGATATTCAATCTTGCTAAAAGATTATGTGTAAATCATAGATTGTTTCTGCTGACATTTATACAGGATAAGAAAGATATTGTACATTTACCAGAACTTCGTAAATATTTTGATAAAATAGAAACTATTTATCTGCCTAAATATCTCTCAACGTTGAAATGTGCCGTTAATGTATTGTCTTCAAAACCGTACCAGATTCTATATTTCAGTACAAAGAAATTTAAAAATCTAGTCGATAGATTCGTATGCGAAAACAAAACCGACATTATTCATACACAGCATTTGAGAATGTCTCAATATACATATGATATAAAGAACATAAAA
This sequence comes from Ignavibacteria bacterium, assembly GCA_049516635.1. Lineage (GTDB taxonomy): Bacteria > Bacteroidota > Ignavibacteria > Tepidaquicellales > OLB5 > JBEKSX01. Next base: position 3,121 of record JBEKSX010000121.1, read on the forward strand.
AGAATTTTGGACTTACCTGATGCTTATTCTTTGTACTGGGAAAGACGTGCTAAGCTTAATAGAAATATCTTTATTAAATTGTTCGATAGAATTGAATATAAAAAAGTGATGAGATATGAAAGCATAATAAATGAGTTTGATTTAAATCTGGTTTGTTCTGAGGAAGATAAGGTATTTCTAACTAAGGCACATAAAACTAAAAATATAGAAATATTGCCGAATGGAGTTGATCTGAGTATATTTGATAATATGTCCCATGATTATGATGATCCCGATGATATTATAATATTTACAGGTAATATGGACTATTCTCCTAATATCGACGCAGTTGTTTATTTTGTAGAAGAAGTATTTCCTTTAATTTTAAGTAAATTCCCAAAAATCAAGTTTCACATCGTGGGGCAAAAGCCTGTAAAAAAGGTATTAAATTTACAATCTGAGAATGTTATAATTAAGGGATTTATAGAAGATATAGCATCTGAATATAATAAAAGTACAGTTGCCATTTCTCCAGTGAGAATCGGTGCGGGCACGCTTAACAAAGTATTAGAACCAATGGCTGTCGGTGTTCCTGTAGTTTCGACTAAAGTCGGGTTTAAAGGATTAGGAATATCCTCCGGTGAAGGTGCTATATTGGCAGATGATAAATTCCAGTTTGCTAATGCTGTTATTAAGTTATTAGGTGATAAAGAATATCGTAGGGAAGTTGGCATAAAAGGGAAATTAAAAGTATCACAACAGTATAGCTGGGATACTATAAGCTACTTATTAGAAAAATATTGTCTGGATCTGTGTACTCAACATTTACCAATATAATCAAACAATATTAACTAGCTGGATGGCTCAGAACGAATTCGAAATAATAAAATACGATTGCAGGTTCTTCAAAGGTAGTGTACCTTGTACGCCAAATAAGTTGTATAGTAAAATATGCGGAGATTGTGATTTATACTCACCGATAAGTACAAGGATTCTGATAATCAAACTCGGTGCACTAGGTGATGTAATTCGTTCAACACCGTTGGTGGTATATTTTAAAAACACCTATCCGGGCTGCCATATTACCTGGTTAACAATGACACCTGAAATTTTGCTGGTTGATGAGATTGATGTCATACTGCCTTTTAATTTGCAATCGATGATTTATTTAGATGGGCATGAATATGATATTGCGGTCAATTTAGATAAAGAAGCAGAAGTGTGTATTTTATTGGAGAAACTAAAAGCCAAACTTAAATTTGGTTTTAACTGGAATAATAATCATATCGATGCTGCAACGCCAGCTTCAACTCATAAATTATTGACGGGGATATTCGATTCTTATTCGAAAAATAACAAAAAGAGTTATCAAGAAGAAATCTTTGAAATTTGCCAGGCAAAATTTTCTAATGAGCCCTATCTCCTTCCATTGGATAAAAAATATTTTAACAAATGGGAGATGTTGAGAATCGAAGCAGGAGTCCGGAAGATAATTGGGCTTAATACCGGATGCGGAAAAAGGTGGCAAACCAGACTTTGGTCATTCGATTATTGGGTCGAACTGATAAACTTATTAAAGTCAAATAACTTCTTTCCAGTTCTGTTAGGCGGACCGGATGAGGATGAGACAAATAAGAAATTAAATTCCATTACCTCCTCATATTATCCAGGCACATATTCATTAAGCGAATTTATTGCAATTGTTGCTCACTGCGACCTTATTGTAACTGCTGTATCTATGATGATGCATATTGCAATCGGTTTACAAAAGCCGCTAATTCTTTTTAATAATATTTTCAATAAGAATGAATTTGAATTATATGGCCGGGGTGTCATATTAGAACCATCTACAGGATGCGATTGCTATTATGGGAATAACTGTGTAAGGGATAGACATTGCATGCTGGATATAACACCCGAAATGACTTATAAAGCTATAATGGACAATACCTAATCTGGAACGCTTTTAATATACCGTTGATTCTTTGTCTAAAAAAGAAGAAATAATATTCTTACTATTGTCCGATCTGATTTTCGTCAATCTTGCGTGGATAATTTATTACGGGATCAGGATTGAATCCGGATGGTTTCTTTATACCAGTCCGACAACTTTTTTAATACCTTCTATAGTTATATATTTTTATTGGTTGGTAGTATTTGCTCTTTCCGGACTATATGAGCATTGGTTTGTACGTTCCAGATTTGATGAATTCACATCAATCATTAAAGCAATTTCATTGGGTTCTTTTCTTCTTTTCTTTGTAATCTTCCTTGACGATGCGGTCAATAACGCTAAGGTTATTTCTAGATTCTTAATATTAATATACTGGGCACTAATGATTGTATTGGTAGGTTTCGGAAGGATATTAATACGCAGTTTTCAAATCAGTTTGCTTGAAAAAGGTATAGGTTTGAGAAACGCAGTAATTATAGGTACCGGACAGAGAGCTAAAGACCTTTACGGTTTGATAAATAAATTCCCTCAGCTGGGTTATAAGTTTAACGGTTTTATTGGTATAAATGGTAAAGCAGATCCTGACAGTGTGCTGGGGAATATAACAGTAATACCTGAAATTATTTCCGAAATGAATATTTCGGAAGTATTAATAGCTCTAGAAACACGTGAAAAAGATAAGTTGCTCGACATCATCAAGTTTTGTTCTCAGGAAAAAGTTAATCTAAAAATTATGCCCGATACATATGAGATCGTCAGCGACATGGTGAAAACAAACCAGATTTACGG
>JBEKSX010000122.1:0-5764 GCA_049516635.1 Ignavibacteria bacterium
ACAAGAAACGAAAATGAGGCGGCTGCAGGAGGCGATCCGCCTGCTTGTGGCGGGCAAGAAGCTCGGATTGAAATGAGCGGGCAGACACACGCTATCGCCGCGGCGACTAGTTTTGACCGTGGGTTCTTCCCTTGATGGCGAAGGCATAGCCTGCTGGAATAGCTTCATATGAATCAGGTGCGGAAAGGGCTGGTGAAGAGGGCGGAAGATTGGCAGTGGTCGAGTTACAACAATTTTGCTTTGGGCAAGGCGACGGCAGCGGCGCGCCCCATGCAGATTGACTACGCGCGGTTGCCGCTGAGGTATCGGGCATGAGAAAAGCCCACAGCAAATCAGAGTGCCGTTGAGCGTGCTCAACTGCTGGGTGTGGAACTCCAAGGTGCTGCGAGATCAGAAAAGCGTGGGCGTCTCCACCACGCTCTTCTCGACAAAATAGAGTTGCCCAACCATCCAAACAGGATAGCGGCTATGAGTTCCCATCAAGGCATAGGTTTTGGTATCGGGATCTGAGAATTTGTCGGCTATGGCATCCTTGATTTTACCGAATGCCTCTGGCGCCGATCCGTAACGGTCTCTGAAGCTCCTGAATGCCTGCATGTACTCCCAAGCAATCAGTCTAGAGGAATGCGTCTTACAGGCCGGGTTGTTCCTGCAACTAAACCTTAGCGCCAAGTGAAGCGGGGGCTGCTCCAAAGGCTTCTTGTCGACCAAGAGATGCCCTTGCTTCATGTATCCTTTTTCCTTCTCCCAGTTCTTCCGGGGGAGTTTGGGTGTAAGGTCTACGAAGTCGATCTCAATGATTCCGAGGCTTGTCCAATCTTCTCTATACTTTTTGACGAGCGTTTCCAGGTCGGCCGCGATTGCCTTCTTGAGCATCGCGAAATGCTCAGCTTTGGATTCGCTCTGCGAAAGGATTTTTATCGAGTCCTCTCTCACCCTAAAGCTTTCCTTGCGCTTGTCCTCTGGACTTTTTTGAACGGCGAATCTGGCCCAGGCCCACAGCTTGTACTTCTTGTCATCATGAAGATACCGGAGCGGGATGGGGTAGAGCCGGAGCAACTCCCCTTCTTCCGTGATGGCCCCAGTGCAAACAGTCTCAATGTGCTTTTTGCTCGGTTCAGGGTAAGCGCGCCCAATAATGAGGGCATCCTTCTCAATCCACGTCAGGTCAGGTGAATGGGATGGCATCGGGTCATCTCCGCGAGTTTGTGCGCGATCACGCCGCGATGACAAAGGTTGTGGTCTCTCTCAAGACACAACAGGCAAAACCGTTTTGGTGAGGCAAATTCAATCAGCGATTTGAGATAGTTCGTCCTGCTGTCCAGGTACATCTCATACGCCTTGAGGGCCGCCAAGGGGTTCCTGTTCTTCTGGTACTGCAGTCTGATATGGCTCGGAGTCCCTAAGTTGGGAAAATGCGCGTATTGGATTCCAGACCGGCCCAGCTCCGCCTCAAGCTTTGCAGCAGAGAACCCCGCCTTTCTGCTAACTGGATTCTGGCGAACGTCGATCAAAAGGTCGATCCGGTTCTTACTTAACAGCTGCAGCATAGACGCGACAGTATGGGCTGCGTAGCCGAGCGTAAAGAAATCCTTCCGCTGCTTTTTCACCTCCCGTCCTCCCTACTTCGACGACTGCATCAAATGCAAAACAACTTTATCGAGCGCCAATTGAGAATCCTGTTTGTATCACTAAGCGTTATCATCATAGACCAGGTAACCAAATTCCTTGTCAAGGGATTGAATATCGGCTGGCTCGGAATTCATCTAACAGGTATACCCTACGGCATTCCGAAACGTCTCTTCGGCGAGGGAGTAAAGATACTCTATGTTGAAAATGCCGGCATCGCTTTCGGAATAGACCTGATACCGAAAATATTTCTTATCTGCTTTACAATAATAGCATCTTTCGTAATACTTTATTACATATTTAAGCACAGAAATGACAGCTTCCTTCTGCGTCTTGCTCTTGCTTTTATACTAGCGGGAGCTGTAGGCAACCTGATTGACCGTATGTTTTACGGGCTGATCTTCGGCTACGCCCCATTATTTTTTGGCAGAGTTGTGGACTTTATTCAGATCGCATTCTGGGATTTTACTCTTTTAGGAAAAACCTATTCTTCATGGCCTATTCTTAATGTTGCTGATCTTTCCGTTACAACAGGTTTTCTTATTATAATAATATTTCATAAGAGAATATTCAGAATACCCGAAGAGGTGAAGGAAGAATTACCCGCTGTAGAAAAAGTAATGTAAGGGAGTTTCAGAGTATAGAAAAGAAATTATACTATCTTTGTATTAAATAAAATTTTTTTTGTTAAAGCAATTGAGAATCCTATTTGTATCACTTAGCGTTATTATCATAGACCAGGTAACCAAATTTCTCGTAAAGGGATTGAATATCGGCTGGCTGGGTATCCATTTTCAGGGAATGCCCTATGGTACATCGAGGAGGGTATTCGGCGAGCTTGTTAAAATAACGTTCATCGAAAATCCCGGTATGGCTTTCGGGTTTGACGTGGGTCCGAAGATGTTCCTAACACTTTTCACTATAATCGCTTCGCTGATAATACTATATTACATTTACAAGCACAGGTATGACGGATTCTTAATGCGTCTTGCACTGGCATTTATACTAGCCGGAGCCGTCGGCAACCTTATAGACCGCACCTTTTACGGGCTCATTTACGGTTATGCACCGCTGTTTTTCGGAAAGGTGGTTGATTTTGTACAGGTCGAATTCTGGGATTTCACACTGTTCGGCAAAACTTACACAACCTGGCCTATCTTTAATGTTGCTGACTTTTCTGTCACCGTAGGATTCCTGATACTGCTAGTATTTAACAAGAAGGTGTTCAGAGCACAGGAACCGGTGAGTCCCGAAGCAATTTCCGGAGAAAGCAGTTCAATAAATAATAATGAAATAAAAAATCCGGATGTAATTAATAATAAAACCTCAGAGATCACACCGCTTAAATTTGAAGATACAAAATAAGATCCTGATGCATGTCCCGGCGGGACAAAGCAAGATCAGGATCGATAAATATCTTGCTTCACACATAGAAAATGCCTCCCGTACAAAAGTCCAGAAAGCTATAGAAGAAGGATGCGTTACGGTCAATTCGAAAATAATCAGATCCAATTACATCATACAGCCGAACGATACTATTGATATAAACCTTCCCGATGTGCCTGAAAAGCCCGATATACTTCCCGAAGAAATAATTCTCGATATACTTTACGAGGATGATTACCTGATAGTAGTGAACAAGCCCGCAGGCATGGTTACACACCCCGCGTATAAGAACCATACGGGTACGCTGGTAAATGCGTTATTGTACCACATACAAAAGAACAGTTCCAGCCTGTCACAGCTTAACGGGTTCGAGCGAGCAGGGATAGTCCACCGTCTGGATAAGAACACTTCCGGCTTGCTTGTGGTAGCTAAAGAAGAAGATGCCCACAGGAAGCTGGCTAAATTATTTTCCAAACACGATATTGAGCGTGAGTACTGGGCGGTTGTATGGGGACGCTTCGACCGCAAGAAGGGGATAGTGGAGAAATCACTCGGCAGGAGCAGCAGGGACAGGAAAAAAGTAATTGTCCGCAGTGACGGCAAGTCCGCTGTTACTGAATATGAAGTAATTAAAGAATACGATTTCCTCACTCTCGTAAAACTGAACCTGCGGACAGGAAGAACGCACCAGATAAGGGTACACATGCACTCATTGGGGCATCCTGTTTTCGGTGACCCGGAATACGAGGGCAGGAAACCGCACGGCGTAAAGCTCACCAATAAAGTAAAAGAAGAGTCCAAGACACTACTTGAACTCATCGACCGGCAGGCACTGCACGCAAAGGTGCTCGGCTTCATCCATCCTGTCACCGGACAAAAGCTCCGTTTTGAAAGCGAACTGCCGGAGGACATGAAACGGGTGATGGAGAAAATAGAACTGCACTCTGTATAGCCAGTGTCTTCTTCCATTGTCTTTCCCGCCCGCTCACAGCGGGTAAACTCTCCACAGGAGTCCTTTGGACCAGCAGCCTGCCCACCGTAGCATTGGCAGCTTGCCCGACCTCAGGCGGGTAGGTGGGGGAATCCAATTTAAGGCGGTTGCGAATCCGCCATTTTTATTAGTAAATTTAATTAATCCCCGACGCTATTTAATTCCATTTGTTTTTATGAAACTATATGTTATAATATAATAATTTAAATCCCCGAAAAACTTATGAAAAAACACAATACGCTTTGTTCAGGCAGAACTCTCATCTTCGCTTTTGTTATCCTCTTCATCATATCTTCGTATTTTTTTCTTTTTAAAAATAACTCAAATTTTTCTTCCGGATGCGAAGATAAATTTTCAATAAAGGGAGATGATTCTCTTTTATTCAAAGAAGAAAATGAAACAGGCAGTTCAACTAACGCTGAAGAATATTTCAGCAAATGGTTCTACCCTTATGGAAATTATTTACCTCCGGATATAATCGAACAGATACAATCACAGATAAAAAAAATGCCTTCTGAAAATTACACAGGAGAAGAAGACTCATGGCATTGTATCGGACCTTATGGTATCAAACATGGAACTGAATCCTATTACAGCGGAAGAATATTGAGTATCGAACAACCGGTTAGTCCAGGCTACGGCTTGAGGATAGGCTCCTCCACGGGCGGCTTATGGGAGTATGAAAATTCTCATTGGGTTCCGCTGTCCGATAATATTGATAATATAAATAGCCTTTCAATTAGTGCATTCGCTACAAAGCCGGATGATGGAAATATTATCTTCATCGGAACGGGGGATTTCAAAGATTTTGCCGGTTCCGGTTTATGGAAGACCACAGATAAAGGAAGATCATGGTCAAATGTGGCTTTAGATCCTGAGCCTACATTCTTTTCCAGAATTAAGTTCTCAACCTCGAACCATGACGTAATTCATATCAGTTCAGATGTTGGATATTTTCGTTCAGATGACGCGGGTAACACATGGACGAGAAAATTATCAGGCAGAACTACCTGCCTCGCAATTAATCCGAACAATAAAATTCTTTATACAGGGATATTCGGAGACGGGTTATATAGATCAACTAATGAAGGAAATAATTGGTCTAAATTAACTGCCGGCGGTATTCCAACTTCTAATATTGGCAAAGTGGCAATATCAATAGCTGCTTCAAATCCGAAAGTTGTTTACGCTGCGATAACAACGAATAATAAAAATAATCCCGCAGGAGATACATTACAGGGAATTTATAAAACAACAGATGACGGGGAATCATGGTCGGATGTTCGTTCAAATGTCAAATATATACCATGGACGGGTGATTATTTTAATGAAATTGCCGTAGATCCTAAAAACCCCAATATTGTTATTGCTGCTGCTATTGAAATGGTGAGAACAACAGACGGCGGAAAAAATTGGACCAAAGTTAATTCTATCGATGTGCATATGGATCACAAAGCACTTTTATGGTCCGTTGACGGAAAAACTCTGTGGGACTGCAATGACGGGGGATTGTCCGTAACAACAAATGAAGGTGTTAACTGGAACACCGAAACAAACGTTCTGCCGATTACCCAATTCTATTATTTTGATATCGGGGATAATGATCATAATGTTATAGCGGGTGGAGTACAGGATAACGGTTTTATAGTCACCACCGACGGAGGATATTCGTGGAACTTTAAGCTTGGGGGAGACGGGGGCGGTGCTTCAATAGATCCGGGAAATCCTGCGAATATTTTGGACAGCCGATCGTAGTTT
>JBEKSX010000123.1:0-5299 GCA_049516635.1 Ignavibacteria bacterium
TATTAGTATTTAGCTTTCTAAAATCGAGTCAGGTAATATCCGCCAAAAGGGACTGACATAACCATAATAATATTTATATATATGGAAAAAGAGCAGATCATAAATAATTTAGAATCGAACATAAAAGTTTTTGAAGGGTTATGTGATAATATCACATCAGAGCAAGCGAGATGGAAACCGTCACCGGATAAATGGTCCATACTGGAAGTGATCAATCATCTTTACGATGAGGAACAGCTTGATTTCAGGGCACGAGTGGAGAAGCTCTTGAAAAATGATAGGGACTGGAAACCGATAGATCCGCGGGGTTGGGTCACCTCGAAAAAATATTATGAACGGGAATTCCGCAGTTCACTCGAGAACTTTATAAAAGAAAGAGAACATTCCGTAAAATGGCTCCGCTCGCTTAATAATGAGGGATGGGACACGCCGTTAGAACATCCTAAACTGGGAACGTTCACAGCTTACAAGATGCTCTCAGCATGGCTCGCTCACGACTATCTGCATATCAGACAGATTATGAGGATATTGTACCAGTACCTGGAAGAGGTCGGAAAAAATGATATGATTATGTATGCAGGGAAGTGGTAGAAATTAAACAAGCCCTCGTGTCCTCGCGGAGTCTCCTGAATAGGGACTCCGCGTAGATATCTTCATTAATGCATCAGAGTCCTCTTCGAGAGACTCTGATGGTACAACTAATGATATGATTATGTATGCAGGTAAATGGTAGACATAAGACAACCCCCGTCCGCTTCTGGCGGACACCCCCTTTTCTAAGGGGGATTTTTTCAGGCACTTGACCTGACGTAACCTAGTCGTTTATTGCTTGTATATTTATCAATATTTTTCATTATATTATAGGCGTCGTAAATAACAAATTCATGGGGGGTTATTGTCAACACTATATTTTTTCAATACACACTTTCCGGGCTTTATTCCATCCCCTCAAACAAACGGGCCTATAACGTATCATTTTTTCATCAAAATTTACACTTAGTGAAAGGATAGAATAAATGAAGATCACATTCTACTGTTTATTGCTGCCATGCATCTTAACCCTGAATATTTCTTTTTCACAGAACCAATATGTCGAGCAGCAATCGGGTGTTACTGTTAGCCTGAACAGCGTCTATGCAATATCGAAGGGACAATATGCATATATTTGCGGTTCAAACGGTACTGTTCTCAAGACAGACAATTCGGGTGCGGAGTGGGTAAATGTAAGCGGAAACGGTATCCCATCGAACATTGAACTTGTAAATATTTGCTGTGCAGATTATCAGATTGCTATTACTGCGGGTTATATCGGCTCCAAAACCTTCGTTTACAGGACAACGAACGGAGGCGATATCTGGATGCAGGTATTTGAACAGGCGGACGGATTCATAAATGGCGTGTACCTATCGGTATGGCAGGCTGGGTTCATATGCGGTAATCCGGTGGGAGGAAGATGGTCTTTATGGAAGACATCGAATAACGGGCTTAATTGGGACTCAGCAGGTATGTATCTGCCTCAATCGGGTTCGGAGTCAGGCTGGAATAATGCGATGATAGTATCTAACGATAATATCGCATTCGGAACAAATAACAGCAGGATTTATTATTCATCGGATTTTGGATCAAGCTGGGGAATTCAATCAACAGGTTCTGAAATAAATTCCCGTATGGTCTGGATCAATACGAATAACAGTTTTACCTGCACAGGAGGAACGAACCTGCTTGCCACAACAGATGGAGGAAATTATTGGAAAGATCTATCAGCACCGGGAAACGGAACGATAATGGGATATACAGATGACGGTTTGGGCGGAGGAGAATTTCCTCCCGCAAGAGCGTGGTTTGTCAGGAATGATAACACAATATATGCTTCTCAAATGGGCGGGGCATGGGAGGCCGTATACACTGCTCCTGACGGAAATTATAATCATATCGATCCGCATGCATGGGGCTATGCCTATGCTGTGCGTTCAAACGGCGGTATCACGAGGATTTTTTTGCACGATTACAGAACATATGGTAAATAATAAATTTTAAATTTTTTCATAGGTGGGTTAAAATGAAAAAAATAATTTACGTTCTTCTAACCATTACACTTCTAACTTTCGGAACTTCTTATTCGCAATATGTAGAACAGGTATCAGGGGTGACAACACAGCTGACCAGCTCGTACGCTGTATCTTACAATGCCTCATGGATATGCGGTTACAGCGGAGTGGTTTTAAAATCTACGAATACCGGTGCTAGCTGGATCAACGTCAGCGGAAACGGGATACCGAACACCGTAAGCTTGATAAGCATCTGCGGCATCAATCAAAACAATGCAGTAACTGCCGGTTACATCGGTTCGAATACTTTTGTTTACCGTACATCTAACAGAGGTGCGAACTGGACACAGGTATTTACGGAAACAGGAGGGTTCATAGATGCCATTTATCTTTCAACAAATTCAGGCACGGGATTTATGGTAGGCGATCCGGTAGGAAGCCGGTGGTCATTATGGAAAACCACCAACAGCGGACTGAACTGGGACTCAAGCGGATTATATTTACCCCAGGCAGGAACAGAAGCCGGGTGGAACAATTCGATGTCCATTAAGAATAATCACATCTGGTTTGGAACAAATAACTCGCGTATCTATCACTCGAGTAATTTAGGAGCAAGCTGGATATCACAATCCACAGCGCCGGAAGTGAACACATATACGGTGTGGTTCTCGCAGGATACAAGCTACGGTTTTGCGGGGGGCACAACATTATTGTTGACAAGTAACGGAGGAACAGTCTGGAGAGATACGACCGCACCGGGCACCGGAAACTTTACCGGATTTACCGAAGGTGTACAAGGCGTCAAGGATTATCCTCCTATGATAGTATGGTACACAAGAAGTGATAATTCATTATACTTGAGGATGTATCCCAGCGTAAACTGGACTTTAGCCTACACTGCACCGGCAGGTACATACAGGTATTTAAGTCCATTGTTATGCGGTTATGCTTTTGCTGTACGTACAAACGGAGGCATAACGATGATAGTAACAGAAACGGGCGGAGTCAAAAAAATATCAAGCTCAGTTCCCGATGGCTTCAAGCTATACGATAATTACCCAAACCCGTTCAACCCATCTACGAAAATAAAGTTCGATGTAAAGTTTTCCCCACTTTACGAAAGGGGGGCAGGGGGGTTCATAACCTTGACTGTGTACGATGCCCTCGGCCGTGAAGTTGAAACTCTCGTTAACGAACCACTATCTGCCGGTACATACGAAGTCGAATGGCCTGCCCCTTCGGGGACTACAGATAAATATACTTCCGGAATTTATTTTTACAGGTTAACAACAGAGGGATACAGCGTGTCCAAGAAGATGATATTGCTAAAATAATTTCTTTAAAAAGAAATGAATGGGCAAATTAAAATCATACTTTTTTTCAAAAGGGGGGATTTAAAATGAAAAAAATATTTTACTTAATCGTACTTCTCGGTTTCTTTTCACTTAACAATTCTTATGCTGAACCAGATTATGTTGAGCAGGTATCCGGTGTGACAACTGCATTGACCAGCGTATACGCGGGTAGCAATATTCCCTGGATTTGCGGGTACAACGGCGTGGTTCTTAAAACAAGCAATCTGGGGACTAACTGGATCAATGTGAGCGGTAACGGTATACCGAATACCATCAGTCTTATAAGCATCTGCAATATCGATGAAAATATTGCATTAACCGCAGGATACTCGGGTGCTAATACTTTTGTATACAGAACCTCCAACGGAGGCGCTAACTGGACGCAGGTATTTACCGAAACAAACGGCTTTATAGATGCAGTTTATCTTTCAACAAATTCCGGTACTGGATTTATGGTAGGCGATCCGGTCGGCAGTAGGTGGTCATTATGGAAAACGACCAACAGTGGCGCGAATTGGGATTCCACAGGATTGTATTTACCCCAGGCAGGAACGGAAGCCGGGTGGAACAATTCTATTGTGGTAAACGGCAACCATATCTGGTTCGGTACAAATAACTCAAGAATATATCATTCCAGAAATTTAGGAATGAATTGGACAGCTCAATCCACTTCCCCGGAAGTAAATTCTTACACTGTGTATTTTTCCATGATGGACACTGCCTATGGCTTTGCCGGAGGCACTACACTGCTTCTTACTTCTAACGGTGGTATGAACTGGAGGGACACTACAGCACTCGGAACGGGGGGATTCGGAGGATTTTCCGAAGGAATGCTTGGTGTAGCTAATTTTCCGCCCCAAGTATTGTTTTATGTCAGGAATGATAATACGATATACGAATCGTTTGGCAGCTCTAGTTGGGGTCCTGCATATACAGCTCCTTCGGGCACTTATTCTCATATCAGTCCTTACTTTACAAGTTTAGCTTATGCAGTCCAGACACTGGGAGGAATAACCCGTCTTTGGACATTTTTCGGAGGAGTAAAAAAGATTTCATATCTGGTTCCTGATGGCTTCAAGCTATATAATAATTACCCGAATCCGTTCAATCCTTCAACGAAAATAAAGTTCGATGTAAGACCTCCCCTTTCTCCCCTCCTTGGTAAGGAGGGGACGGGGGTGGTCCTGCTAAGAATATATGATGCCCTCGGCCGTGAGGTTGAAACTCTCGTCAACGAAAAACTCTCCGCCGGAACATACGAGGTCGAATGGAATGCGGATAAATATACTTCGGGTATATACTTTTACAGATTGACATCAGAGGGATACAGTGTAACGAAGAAGATGATATTGTTAAAATAAAATCAGTTTTAGAAAGTAAATTTATATTCTATTGTTAGCTCCGTAGGAGCGGAATGTCTATATTAGATTTAATCCTATAGACATCCCGCTCCTACGGAGCTTATTTAGTTTTTATTTCATTTTTTCACATTATAATATTAATGCTATTATATTAGTAATTTATATATTGTTAATAAAATAAAAACCGTATATTATTTTGTTAGTAACTGTAACTAATTATTTATTTTAACTGTTTACAGAATGTAATTGAGTTCTAAGAAATTAGCTTCAATCTTAACAAACTTATAACAGTAAACAACCATGGCAAAATTTACATTAGATCCCGGCGAGACCGAGATCGGTAACTGGACAATCCTTTACGTTCCGCCAAAAGGCGGAAAGTACAACGGCAAACTGGTTGTAACAAACAAACGCCTCCTTTATGATGCTAAGTTCGATGTATCATTCAGCGGGATGATAGAAGAAGCACTGTTCGTGAAGTTCGGCTCGGAGGGTTTCGTAGTGATTCCTAAAGACAGGATAAAGAACACAGAAG
>JBEKSX010000124.1:0-7206 GCA_049516635.1 Ignavibacteria bacterium
CTCATCACCCTTATTTATCTTCACCATGAATTCCACATCATTCAATCCATCCTCGGTTATCCTTACAAGTTCGTTCTTAATCTTGGACGTGAAGTTATTGGCCGAAACATCGGTTTTGTTTTTTATTTCCACCCTGAACTCAGCATACTCGAACCCGATATCTTTGAAGATGACTTCTACATCCTTCTCAAGCTCCTTCGACTTCTCTTTCCTTATTTTTGATAATGACAACGCTTTCTTGAACAGAACTTCCCTGACTTTACTTATCTCGCCCTCCACTTTTTTCAGCCTGTCATCGAAGTTCTCCAGCAGCGAGAGGTCCTTTTCAATGGATTCTTTCAGAGCAATGACAGATTCAAGGTTACCCCCGTACTTCTTTTTCAGGAACTGCAGTTTATATAACCTCTCCCTCATCTCCTCTATCTTCTGCGGGTCAAAGCTCAGCGAGTTCATCAGCCCATATATTTGCCGGCTGGTCTCATCCAGCACTGCGGAGGAATCGTCTATGTCCTTCAGCATAGAACCAATATCGTCATTGTACTGCTTTATCTTCTCTAGCTCGGTGCGGACAAGCTTGATCTTCTCGACCACCGAACCGCTTTCATCGTATAGGTTTGCATACGCTGAAGCCAGCCCCTGCTGTATAAATTCCACGTTTTCTGCCGTTTTTAGCTCTTTTTCCAACTCCTCATCCTCGTGTAGTTTTGGGTCAATCTCCCTTATCTCTTTCAGCTGAAACTCCATGAAATTCCGTTTGTTCTCCAGCTCGGATTTTTTCCTTATGTATTCATTTAATTCACTGTCGAGCGCTTTCAGTTTTAAATACCCCTCCCTGAATTCGTTCAGTTCTTTCTCAAAATCCATCCCTTTCTGTTTCGAGAGAAACGAATCCAGCAGACTTATGTGTATCTCCTTCTTTAGGAGTGATTGGTGCTCGTTCTGTGAATGTATGTCTATCAGCGAATCCCCTATCAGATTCATATCGTTTATGTTCACCGGAGTATCGTTGATAAAATTTCTGCTGTACCCTTTTTGGTACAACTCCCTTCTGATTATAAGATACTCATCTATGTTCTCTATCTCTTTTTCCCTTATAAAATTATTTATGATATCCTTGTTGCTCCTGGTTTTCTTTATAAACCCCTCTATCACCATTTTCTCACTGTTCTTGTTGATAATAGAATAATCTGCCCTTTCGCCCAGCAGCAGTGACAACGCATTTATCAATATCGATTTCCCCGCACCTGTCTCTCCTGTGATAATATTAAAATTATCTGAGAAGGATATCTCTATATCTTTTAACAGCAAATAATTCTTTATGATAATTTTTTCTATCACACTATTATTCTTATTATATTAATATAAAGTTGCAGTAGTGGTAGTCGTGTCAATAAGTACGTTTGCGAACCCGTTCACTCGATATATGGACGTAAGTGATCTATTCCGTATGATTTCATGTTTAATACTCTGTGAACATCTTATAAGGTTATTAACAAAAATATCATCCGTGCAAAAACCGTGCTATCAAAATTAAAGATAAAAGAATAGGAAGTAAAGTACTTGTTAATAGATGGGACGAAATCCACAGCATTTAACATCAGGATGTTAAAAGAATTTCTTTCAGCTGTTCTAATTTTTCTGCGAATGAAGTATCTTTTGTAATATTATCCTCGATGCACTTGCACGCGTGTATCACTGTTGCATGGTTTCTTCCGCCGAAGTGCGCACCAATTGTCTGTAGTGAACATGTGGTGAGTTCTTTGGAAAGATACATTGCAGTGTGGCGTGCTGTAACTATCTCCTGTCTCTTGGATTTCAGCCTGAGAAGTGATTCGTCTATATCGAAGTATTTTGATACAACTGCAATAATAGTGCTGATATCGAGGTTCTGCTTACGGTTCTTTAACACGCCGAACTTCACCACCGTACGCCTTGCAGTATCCATGTCCACGGGTGAGCGCGTGAGCTCGGAGTCGAATATCATGCTCTTTAGGCAGCCTTCCAGGGAGCGTATGTTGTCCTTGATGTTCAGCGCAACAAACTCCAGCACTTCGTACGGTACCGTCACGTTCTCCTTTTCGCACTTCTTGTTAAGAATGGCTATTCTTGTCTCAAGATCAGGAGGCTGTATATCCACTGTCAGACCCCACTGGAACCTTGTTATCAGCCTTTCCTCAAGACCTTCGAGCTGGTGCGGTGGTTTATCGCATGAGAGCACTATCTGCCTCTTTAGCTGGTACAGAGAGTTGAATATCTGGAAAAACGAATCCTGTGTGCTCTCCTTGCCCTCCAGGAACTGTATGTCATCTACTATCAGGATATCCAGCGATTTATAGAACCGTTCGAATTCGTGCGCGCGGTTAGCACGTATACTCTGGACGAAGCTGGTAGTGAATTCCGGACCCGAGATGTACATTACTTTCGTTTCCGGCTGGTTGATGTTCAAATAGTTGCCTATAGCCTGTATGAGATGTGTTTTCCCAAGGCCTACGCCTCCATACACCATCAGGGGGTTATACTGCGCCCCCGGCTTATGCGAGATTGAAAGGGCAGCAGCAGTAGCGAACTCGTTGCTCTTCCCTTTTACGAAATTTTCGAATGTGTACTCACTGTTTAGATTGCAGATTAGCCTTCCCGGCAGGTATTGTCTCCCGGACGTTCCCGTGTCCTGCGTAACGGTTCCGTCAGGCATGTATGTTGTTGTGTTGTGCTGCTCTCCCGCCGGCCGTAGATGCCCGTTGCCATCTCCTTCGGATTGCGATGTACTTTCAGCGAAGCCGTGATAATCCGAAGCCTTGTCTATTTCATAAATAAGCTTTCCATTGTCACCCAAAATATTTTTCAATGCCTTGGTAACAATGCTTCCGAAGCGGGAAATTATCATCTCATAATAATCCCTGCTCGGCACTTTAATTAACAGTGTATTATTATTGAATGATTTTGGCGTGATCGGCTTAAACCATGTATTTAGTTTCAATTCCGAAACGTTAAGCTTCACAATCTCTAAAAACTTTGACCATATTTCAGATGCCTTCGTATCGTTTACGTCAGATTCGGAAAATGCATCACGTTCTCTTTCATTCTTAGGATTTAAAATGGTCAATTTATACCCGATATTTTATTATATTATTTGATATAACGAAACGTAGTGTTATAAATTACTTTAACAGGTGCATTAAAATTAGTTAAAAATTCTGCCAAATTAACACAATAATTAACAATCTTATAACAATATAATATTATGATTATTAAGAACTTATCAAAAATTTAAGAAAGTTATTCACACATAATGTTAATAACTTTTTTTGTCAGTCAATTATATTTTAGTTGGATTTTGAACCAGCGGAGGAGCAGAGGTTATTTACAATTTATTAACATTCTGACCCGATGGTTACTATTGCATAATAACAAAATTTCTTTCGAGTGTCAATAGGAGTTTACCGAAAAATTAACCGAACCTTAATTTTATCTTAATTTTAATATAAAAATTTTTTATTCGTCAGCCTGATCAGCACTAAAGAACTCATACCATACACTAACCAACATTGTTAGCAGTATAGAACAAGTATTTAACAGTGTTTACTCAATTAGTTGCTCTGAATCAAGTGATTATTTTTACTAGAGTGTCAAATGTATATTGTCAGAACGTGAAGATATCGTTAACTCTTTATGCAGTCATTGCAATGAGTCCAGCTTCTGCAGGACGATGCAGTAATCCGCCGAAGTACCGGCCCGCTTTTATCTTGAAATGAATTACAGAAAATATTTATGGATCCTTCGTATTAAATGGATAATCAAATTAAGCGTACGGCAGGGGTAGTGGAATTTGTGAGTATGTATAAGGGATTCCAGATGGTTAAATGTTTCATACCTTATATTTAATACTTATACCTTTCCAATCTGATGAACTGAATTGTAAGTTTTAAGATTTATTGATAATATATTTGCTTGTAAAAAATTATAGTTAATGTCACCGTCCGAGAACAAAACCATTTTTGCGCCGGCTACCCTGGTAGGGGAGTCAAGTATAACCGTCACACGCATCAGCGGGAAAGATACGTTCTCAATTCTCACGAAAATTTTTTCCCTAAGCGGCGAGGCGTTCAAATGCATTGATTTCACACGCAGGCAAACACACAGCGCGCACCACGGATATATCTTCGATGACAAAGAAATAATAGACGAAGTTGTCGCTACTATATTTAAATCCCCGAATTCCTACACAGGCGAGGATGTTGCCGAGATATCATTACATGGAGGCTCATATATTTTCCGCAAGCTTAATGGTTTGCTTTCGAAGCACGGTGCTGTGTTTGCAGAGCCCGGTGAGTTCACGAAGCGTGCCTTTCTCAATGGTAAATTGGATCTGTCGCAGGCTGAAGCTGTTGCGGACCTTATCCGCTCAAAAACCGAGCTCGCCTCTAAAGCTGCCATGAAACAATTGAAAGGTTCGCTTTCTGTATATATTAAATCATTGAGGGATGAACTTATCAATTATTGTTCCCTGGTCGAGCTGGAGCTTGATTTTTCTGAGGAAGACCTGGAAATAGTACCTAAAAAAGTGCTACTAAGCAAAATTGACAATATTATGCAAAATATTGTTAATTTGTCACAGTCTTATGAATCAGGCAAAATAATACGTGATGGTGTAAATTTAACAATAGCTGGAAAGCCTAATGTCGGTAAATCAAGTATTTTCAATTATTTACTGAAAGAAAGCAGGGCGATTGTAAGCGAGATTCCCGGTACTACCCGTGATTACCTGCAGGAGCCACTCATTATGGGTGGTATTGTGTTCAACCTCGTAGATACTGCGGGAATACATGACTCGGGGGACCTTATAGAAAAAGAAGGGGTAAGGCGTTCACATGCAAAGATAGCTCGAGAAAACTGTTGATAAAAAACACACTCTGAAGGTCGGTGACAATTCTCGAGTCCTCACTGTTTATAACAAGTGTGATTTGAATCCCACACAGGTTGATTATGGGTTGTGCGTATCTGCTCTTACCGGTGAGAACATGAATGAACTGCAGTGCAGAGTAATCGAGCTGGCAAGAACATTGATAAGGGGGAGCGAGGGGATGGAAATTCTCATTACTAACGAACGTCATAGGGATTGTTTGTTGAAATCTTGTGAATATCTTGTTAATTGTAAAAACTTGATTTTATCCAATGCAGGTAACGAGTTGATTTCATTTGAGATTAGAGAAGCGATGAGGCAGCTTGAGGAAATAATTGGGAAAACAACAAATGTTGATATCTTAAATAACATCTTCTCAAAATTTTGCATTGGCAAGTAAAAACATGTTTCACGTGAAACATAAAACATACTATTTTAGGCAAATCTTAGTTTAATTAATATAAATATTCAAAAATAAGGCATAGAATGGCATTCTCAAAAAAATTGCGATTCCGGGCAAAAACATGTTTCACGTGAAACATAAAACATACGATTTTTGCATAATTGGAGCCGGACACGCCGGTATTGAAGCCGCCTGGGCAGCAGCTAGCATGGGCTGTTCGGTGCTTGTTATTACCATGGACACGGATGCTGTTGGGCGAATGTCATGCAACCCTGCTATTGGAGGTTCGGCTAAAGGGCACATCGTAAAAGAGATTGATGCTCTCGGCGGGTTGATGGGGCGGATTGCCGATGCGACCGGAATCCAGTTTCGCATCTTGAATCGATCCAAAGGACCTGCAATCTGGTCACCCCGCAGCCAGAATGACCGTGAACTCTATTCCCGCACAGCGAAGGAAATGCTCCTCAGCCACCCATCGGTAGAGATGATGCAGGGGACAGTGGAGTCCCTGCTCCTCGACAGGAATAATATCACCGGTGTGGTTACAGATGGCGGAAGGGAAATAATGTGCAGGGGAGTTATCATCTCGAGCGGGACTTTTCTCAACTCTGTGATGTACACAGGGCTCAAATCCACAGAAGGGGGCAGGTTTGGGGAAAAGAGTGCGAAAGGGCTATCGAAATTCCTCAAGGATCATGGGTTCGTCACCGGTAGGCTGAAAACAGGTACGCCACCGAGACTGGATAAGAAAACGATCAAATTCAGCGAGCTCGAGGAACAGCCTGGGGATGAACATCCGGTACCTTTCTCCATGTTCAGTGACGGAAATTTCCCCAGGCAGAAACAGATCTCGTGCTACCTCACTTATACGAATCAATCTACACACGATATTCTCCGCACCGGTTTCGACCAATCACCCATGTTTACCGGGAAGATCAAGGGAATCGGTCCGCGTTACTGTCCTTCGATAGAGGATAAAGTTTTCCGATTTGAGGATAAATCGCGCCACCAGATCTTTCTCGAGCCCGAGGGACTTGATTCGGATATCATTTATATGAACGGGTTCTCATCGAGCCTTCCTATAGAAATTCAGGAGCGTGCTGTGAAGACAGTTAAGGGACTTGAACACGTGAAGATCATCCGCCCGGGCTATGCAGTCGAATATGATTTTTTTCCAACATACCTGACCAAATTAACACTTGAAACAAAGCTTATCGAAGGACTTTATCTTGCGGGACAGGTGAACGGTACATCGGGTTATGAAGAAGCTGCTGCGCAGGGACTCATCGCAGGCATCAATGCAGCATTGAAGATTCAGGGCAAGGAACCGTTCATTCTCAAACGATCCGAAGCTTACATCGGTGTTCTCATAGATGATCTTATCAACAAGAACCCCGATGAGCCTTACCGCATGTTCACATCGTGTGCGGAGTACCGGCTTATTCTCCGTCAGGATAATGCGGACCTGCGTCTATCGAAATACGGCCATCAGCTCGGACTGATACCCGGAAATGTTCTTGATCATATTTTATTGAAACAAAAAATGATCACTGACGGGATTGATTTCCTGAAGTCGAACTATATCCCGCCCGGTGAAGTGAATGATCTTCTCGAGAGAAATAATTCATCCCTGATCCAGCAACCTGAAAACTGCGCTCAGCTTATCAAACGCAACGAGCTTAACATAAATGATTTTCTTGATCTCGAATACTTCAAAGAAAATAATTTGATTGACGAAATAAAAACACGCGCCGATGTGATGAACCAGATAGACATCGAGCTGAAGTACGAAGGTTACATAAAGAGACAGAAGGAGCAGGCGGAAAGCTTTACGGCAAGCGAATCTGTGGAAATACCTGAGAACTTCGATTTCAAAAAGATAAAGTCACTCTCCGCTGAGGCA
>JBEKSX010000125.1:0-4401 GCA_049516635.1 Ignavibacteria bacterium
CACCAAGCAAATGACCGAGCTGCGATTTTACGGAATGCACAGGAATTTTATATGCGTGCTCACCAAAAACTGTCTTGATAGCTGCGGTTTCGTTCCTGTCATTGGGAGGAGTTGACGTTCCGTGAGCGTTGACACAATCTATTTCATCCGGTTTCATGTTCGCATCTTCAAGAGCTATCCTGATCGCATTAACAACACCTACCCCGCCCGGTGCCGGGTCTGTGATGTGATGCGCATCAGCTGTGAGACCTATCCCTGCTATCTCGGCATATATCCTTGCCCCTCTGGCTTTTGCGAATTCAAGCTCTTCGAGAACTATTGTTGCTCCGCCTTCACCCATCACGAAACCATCCCTGTCCTTATCGAAGGGTCTCGATGCTTTTTCCGGAGCATCGTTCCTTGTCGAAAGTGCGTGCATCGCATTGAATCCTCCCACACCCATTGGACAGATAACAGCTTCCGAGCCGCCGGTAACCATGACATCGGCATTACCTCTTTGTATCAGCATCACTGAATCCGTTATCGAATGTGCAGAAGTAGTACATGCAGAAATCGTTGCATAGTTTGGTCCTTTCAAACCGAAACGCATGGATATCCTGCCCGCAGCAATATCCGCTATGAGCATCGGAATAAAGAACGGACTTATCCTGTCAGGGTCTCCGTTCCTTTCATAAAGCTTTATCTGCTCTCTATGATAGGTCCACATACCGCCGATACCCGAGCCGAACACAACTCCCGCTTTGTAAGGATTTATCTTCGTGAAATCAATCCCCGAATCCTTCACCGCCATCTCCGAACATGCGAGAGCGAATTGCGTGAACAGATCGACCCTCTGGGCAAGTTTTCTGTCCATATAATTCAAAGGATCAAATCCTTTTATTTCGCAAGCGAATTTTGTAACAAAATGGGTGGTATCGAAGTAAGTAATGGGAGCTGCACCGCTTTTTCCCGCAACCAGGTTTGTCCAGAACTCCTCAACCGTATTTCCTATAGGAGATACTGCACCTATGCCTGTAACAACAACACGTCTTTTCATTTAATTATATTATATCGTTACGAGATCTTGGACTTTACGTAGTTTATTGCATCACCCACGGTAGAGATCTTTTCCTGGTCTTCGTCCGGGATCTGTATGTTGAACCTGTTTTCGAATTCCATTATCAATTCGACCGTATCCAGTGAATCCGCGCCTAAATCATTAATAAATGAAGCTGAAGGCGTTACTTTCGACTCTTCAACTCCGAGTTTTTCAACTATGGCTTCTTTTATCTGGGATTCTATGTCCACTTCTGACATTATGTTTACCTCCTTATGGTTTGTAATAAATTTAAAACGTGAACTCAAATTTACTAACTTTATTAATTATTTGAAAGTACTTAAAAAATAGAACAAAAACGGTTACTAAGATATACAAATTCGCTCAATTTATGTTATTATGTGCGGGAACCTATGGAGATTAGTATAAGATGTCATTCTGAGGGAGCTTCGCGACCGAAGAATCTCAAAGTGCCGTTTACTTGCTTATTTCCATCTTAATCTGGCAAGCCCATCTCCCTTTTCTCGATTTAATTAGATATTGTCATTTTGTCAATAATTCAAGAATTTTGTGCTTATTTTGTATTGTTTTTAACGAATGATTACAACTTTCCCCCCTTAATTAAAGTGGAACATCCGCTTCAGGCGGAGCGGGGAAGCCCGGAGGGAGGGGGGTTTAATCAGAATTTCAAAAATAATGAAAATATAATTTAGATATGGTTTCTTCGAAATCAACTGCCCCCCTTTTCGCCCTATGCCATTCCGCGGTACCGGTATTCAATACACCAGATATCAGATCCGTTTTCGGGGGGAATGACGGGGTAACAGTAAGGACCGATAAGCAGGGACTTGTACGAGAGCTTGAATATGTAGCTCTTCCCGGAACAGTGTTCGAGATAATTAATGAACCTGAGATTGATGGTAATAAAATATTAAATGTAAAATCCACTCAATACAATTACGAATCTAAGTTATATATTGACAGCAGATTTGTCGAAATAGTAGATAAGAAACCCAACACATCTTTTCCTGTTTTGCCAGACAAGAAACATATTTACGATTTTCTCGATAAAGCTATCGGTTCCGTTTATATATGGGGAGGGAATTATATTAACGGTATCAGTAAGATGCTTGAATACTACCCGCCGAAAGGAAATATCACCACACATACAAAAAAATTATGGACATTCGAAGGATGCGACTGCTCGGGACTTATGTACGAGGCAACAAACGGATACACTGAAAGAAATACGTCACGATTGATATACTCCGGAGAAACTGTGTATGTTGAGGGACTGAATGCTAAACAAATAAAAGCAAAACTGAAACCTCTCGATATGCTCGTCTGGAAAGGACACGTGATATATGTTTATGATGAAACCACCGCAATACAAAGCGCCCTCTCCCGAGGCGGTGTTGTAAAAACCCATCTGCTCGAAACAATTGAATCACTCACGGAAAAAAGAATTCCTGTGAACGAGTATGACTCATTGGATAAAGATAGATTTGTTGTAAGAAGGTGGTGGAGATAAGTAAAATGTCAAAAGGCTATTGTAGCCCGAAATTGCATTTCGAGTGAACAGCGAAGCTTTTTTCCGACGCCCCTAAAAATCCGCCCCCTCTCCCGACAACGACAAATAAAAGCAAATTTACCTATTGACAAACGCGAAATAATAAAGTATATTAATTGTCGTAGACGAGATAATTTACAAAACCTTCTAAATTATAAACTTTCTTAAAATTCTGTTAAAAAAACAGAAAGGGGTAAAATGAAAGTTATTAAAACACCACAAAAAACTTTATTTAGTATTAATTCTCTTATCTTATAAAATTGTTAATAAGATAAATTCATGAGATATTTATACGTAAAAATATTAACGATCCTTTATTTATTCACATGTGTTATTATTACTTCGAATTCATACGCTCAGTATTTTCAGCAATCCAGCTACTTACCCCAATATAACCTGCGCTTGTTAGGAAGTAAACCATTTGAGAATGAAATGCACTTGGGCACGGATACCGTTTTTAGCTGGAGGTATGTACAGACTCTTGTTTCGTATTACATTACAAGTGTATTTTTTTATGATTCTATGTCGGGTTGGGCTACACATGGCAATGGAGGTGTGTTAAGAACGAAAGATAGCGGATTTAACTGGGATTCTACAAATTTTAATGTAGGTGGTCCAATGAACGGTGTATTTTTTATTAATAAAAGTACAGGTTGGGTTGCAGGTATTGCAGGTATGATAAGAAAATCTACCAACGGAGGTGTGGATTGGCTGATTCAAGATTTTTCAGGTTATTCTGGATACTATACAAGCGTTCATTTTTTTAATGAGAATACTGGCATTGTAGCAGGTTCAAAAAACAGCACTTATGCCTACGTTATTAAAACTACAAACGGAGGAAATAATTGGAGTGAGAAATATATTTCTACAACTCCGCAATATTCCGAACTAACACGCCAATGGTGGATAAATAATGATACCGGATGGATAGGGGGCTATAATATTCTGCTCAGGACAACAGATGGAGGAGAAACATTTACAGATTATTTTAATAGCATACCTCCAACTTCAAATGGTCTTAATGTCGAAGATGATTTAGTATTCGTAAACAACGAAACTGGATGGATTTGCGGTAGTAATATAGATAGCAAAAACATTTACAAAACCACGAATGCTGGCGTTAATTGGATATTTCAGGATAATCCTGTTGCATCGCAATATTATCCCCAAATAAACGGTATAATTTTCATAACATCTGATACCGGATGGGCTTCTTCTTATGCGGGTATGTTGATAGTTACAACTAATGGCGGAACAAACTGGGTTGTAGATAAATATACCGATGAGACAACACGCTTTTCAGCTTACAACAAATCCAAAATCTGGTGCGGAAGTGCACACGGAAGAATATGGTATACTCTCGTTAATAATCTTGTCGGGATTATAAATGAAGAGAATCAAATTCCAAAAGAGTTTATGCTGTACCAGAATTACCCGAATCCATTTAATTATGAAACTATTATAAAATATCAAATAAATGAAAAAAACTACGTAAGATTAATAATTTATGATGTTTCAGGTCATGAAATTTCAGTTTTAGTTAATTCATTACAAAATCCCGGTTCTTACAAAATTGTATGGAATAGTAAAAATTTTTCTTCAGGTATATACTTTTATTCTATAAAGTATGGAAATAATACGTTAACAAAAAAAATGGTATTAATTAAATAGAGAGGAGGGGGTTTAATCAGAATTTCAAAAATAATGAAAATATAATTTAGATATGTTTTCTTCGAAATCAACTGCCCCCAAATCCTTCGCCCTATGCCATTATGCTGTCCCCGTTTTTAATACA
>JBEKSX010000126.1:0-4358 GCA_049516635.1 Ignavibacteria bacterium
AGAAAATATTTTTGTTCTTTGATTCAGTCCGACTCTTTCTCAAAGGGTGAAAATTGATAATCTTTTGATCAAGAGTCAATAAAAAGTATTCAATCTCACTTCAACACTACCATTCTTCTCGTTTGGCTAAAATCATTGGCTTCTAACTTATAATAATACACTCCGCTGCTTAATCTATCCGCATTAAAATTAACTTTATAGCTTCCTGCTTTCAGTAATTCATCAACCAATGTTACTACTTCCCTGCCTAACAAATCATATACTATCAGTTTCGTATAAGATGATTTAGGTATATCAAACACGATTGTAGTCGATGGATTGAATGGGTTGGGATAGTTTTGGGAAAGGGAGAAGTTATCGGGAATATTTTCACTTATTTTTTTTATCCCAACATATCCATTCCACTTTGCAATATTATGTGCGCTTATTCCTCCTGCATTTGTGAAGTAACCCCCTGCGATCAGATCATTATTAAAAACGGTCAAAGCATAAACACAACCATAAGAAGTCATGCCGCTTCCTAACGGAGACCACGTACTGTCATTCCACTTCGCAATTTTGCTAGCACTGACACCGCCTGCTGTTGAGAATTCTCCTCCGGCTATCAACTCATTATTGTAAACATTCAATGACCATACATATGAGTTCATTCCGCTGTCGAGAGGCGACCAGGAACTTCCGTTCCACTTTGCTATGTGATTCGCAGCAACACCCCCCGCTATAGTGAAACGACCGCCAGCAATCAAATCATTATGGTAAACAGTTAATGCAAGAGGCCACTCGGGCTGCATCCCGCTCCCCAGAGGAGACCATGATGTTCCGTTCCACTTCGCTATATGATTTGCGCTGACCCCTCCGGCATAGTGTAATTCGCCCGCCGCTATTAGTTCATTGTTATATACTGTGAGAGCGTACACTGTACTATCCACGCCGGTTCCCAAAGCGGACCACGAGCTCCCGTTCCACTTTGCTACACTCGAAACATATACACCCCCCACATTGTGGAAAGTGCCCCCTATCACTAACTCATTATTATAAACAGTTATCGCGTATACAAATCCTCCTGGATAGAGACCACTGCCCAGACGGGACCATGCGCTGCCATTCCATTTTGCTATCATGTACACAGTATCAACTCCAGCTAACCAAAAATCACCTCCTGCTATCAGCTCGTTATTATAAACACCCAATGCCATCACATACCCATTTGTCCCGCTTCCAAGGGTATCCCACACAGTTCCGTTCCACTTTGCGATTCTATTAGCATTAATTCCGCCTGCAGACGTAAATGAACCTCCTGCAATCAAAGCGTTGTTATACACTGTTAAAGCAGAAACTTCTCCCCCATCGACTCCGCTGCCAAGAGCCGACCAACCTTGTGCAAGGCATGTAGAAGAAAACAGGATAAGATAAATAAACGATGAGATAAGCTTTTTCATTTCCCCGTCCCCCAATTAATTTCTTTATTATTAAATATACAATATTTTCCCTAAAATTAATACCGCTTTATTAATTGTATTTCATTGATTTAAAGACATGAAATAGAATATTTAATTAGTTTTTGTAGAAAAATCAGCAAATGACTATCTGAATATACCCTATTTATTGACTTGACAAGCCTGATTTTATCAATTATATTTGTAATGCGTTCTTTGGGAAGGTATCTTTTTGAGATACCGATTAAACTCAGCCGGTAGCCAAACCGTAAAACCTTGAGCTGATCAAGGAGTGTAAGTAGCAAGGGCAGTTTAATTCCATTAACTAACAATATGTCATCCCGCACTTGATGCGGGATCCGATTTGCCGAAGATTATCGGTCTTCCGGATTCCCGCTGAAGTTTACCCGATTTAAGCGGGCGGGAATGACAGTTTTGTTTAAAGTGGAATTATGCTGCCTTTTTTTATTGGGATAATAGTTTATCTGTCGATACTGTATGAGGAAGAGCTTGTTCTTTTACAATAGTTTCATAACCCCCCTTCGCTTCGCTCTTCCCCCCTTTAATTAAAGGGGGGATTCAGGGGGGTTATAGAAAAGAAGGGGCTGAATTTAAAGACATAATTACTTGGAATTGTTAAATGAAGCATAGATTTACAGATGTAGCACTTTTCGATACATCAAGAGTTCAAGATGTAGCACTAAGTGATATATCATAAGTTCTTGATGTAGCGCTTAGTGATACGGCAGACGTAGCACTAAACGCTACACTAATAAATAAACTATAATAAGTAAAAATATTAATATTATTTAAATGAACAGATCAGCAAGAACATACGAGCTTATTACTTCGATTCTTGAGGATAAAAACTTAAGCAATATGGATAAAATTGTATTTATGGCTTTAGTAACCTTTAATGGAAAGGATAAGATATTTCCTTCCAGGGAGAGAATATGCAAAAGGATATCGACAAATCGTATATCAACCATTTCCCGCTCGCTGAATAAACTCCAGAAAGGAGGTTATATCACAATTATCAGGAGGAAATGCAGCAGTAACATTTACAAAATAAATGGGATATCAATGCTTTATCCCGATGACGGACCGAAACCTTCAGTTACCGTGCCCACCGAAGACGGGGAATTTGAACGCGCAAAAATGTTTCTTGAACGCCAAAGGAAATTGAGGGAGGAACGCAGTGCTGTCGAGAAAAGATAGAACCATAGATGCTGAAAAGCATATCCTCGGGACTCTTATCAACATGCCTTATGAGAGAGACAAGATATTCACATTGGTAAAGCCCGATTATTTCTATACAACTTTTCACCGTACAGTGTTCGAAACGTGCATGATGCTCCACCGGAACAACATCGAGTTCGACCTTGCCGTTCTGACAAGGGAGATGCATGTTATCAATCCGAATACTAATCCCTATGACCTGACAGAAATGACCTGCTATTATTATACTCATACCATTGAATATTTCGCTGAGGAGCTTAAGCGTCTCTACCACCTACGTTATTACGAGAACAATCTTAAATACATTATTGAGTTCTTCATCGATGAGCCTGCCATGGACCCGGAAACAATTTCGAACAAGATATACGAGCTTCTCGACGAAGGTAACAGGACCATCTGCATGAGCAAAATAAAAACACCTGACCTCAACAATATCATGCAGTCGTATGAGGACCCCGTTCCGGCAAGTATACCCACAGGTTTCGATAAGCTGGACGGCAAGATTGGCGGTCTGAGGAACGGTAATCTCATTATCATCGGCGGAAGAACAGGACACGGAAAGACCGCAATGGCTCTAAATATCGCTTACAACCTCGCATTATGCGGAACAAAGGTCGGTATGCTGAGCCTTGAGATGACGGACGAGGAAATTTACAGCAGAATGATAGCGATGGAAGCGGGTGTTGACCTTCTGGACCTGAACGAGAAGCGTCTCGCTGAAAAAGATTACGCCATGATATCGGAAAAGAACGAACGCCTGAAAAAGATATTCGATAACTTTCATATATTCGATACGGATGTGAACCTCAACGATTCTGTTTTCGTGATACGAAGCATGGTGAAGGAAAAGGGATGTAAAGTGATAATCGTCGATTACCTGGGACTCGTTACGAATCCCGAGATTAAGAATAATCTTTACCACGAGATAAAATCCATCACACGCAGGATGAAGCTCCTTGCCAAAGAACTGAACGTTCCGCTGATATTATTATCACAGCTAAACAGGCAGTCCGCGGGGAGGAATAAACCTATATTAGCAGACCTGCGTGACAGCGGGAGTATAGAACAGGATGCAGATATCGTGATGTTCATTTACAGACCGAAGGATGAAATATCCGAAAAGACGAACCTGCTGATAGCCAAAGGCAGGAACGTAAGAACAGGCGAAGTGAAGTTCAGGTTCATCCCGCAGAACACAAAGTTTGAGGAAGTATGAACCCAATTATCAATTGTCAATGATCAATGTTCAATCCGAAACATGCAACTATTGCTCCCACAAAAAGAAGATAGAAAGAAAAATGTAATGTTAATTGTCATTCCCGCGGAGGCGGGAATCCAGGAAAAAGAATCTAAGATTAACGAACAGCTCACCCGGCTCCTTAAAGACGCTGATGCACACGCAGACTGCAAAGCAGAGCTTATATTCTACGATTCACACGGAAACCCGTCGGTAACATACAAAATGACAGGGAGAATGGTGAAGAGGTGGGTAGAAAGGGGAAAAAGTAAAAAATTTTTATTATTCATCATAAAAAAACTGAATTTCTTAAGAATTCTTAATAAGCATTGTGTTTCCAACAAGTTAGATTGCAAATGTATGTGTAACACTTATTAAGTATAGAATTTTGTTTAATATTTGTCTATATTCTAACCTATTTTGAGTATACCGAATTTTGCCCTTTA
>JBEKSX010000127.1:0-4327 GCA_049516635.1 Ignavibacteria bacterium
TAGAAACAGCATGGTGAATAGTAATATTACCTTTTTCATGTTTGAATTGAAGGGTTAATGAAATTAATTTTTTATTAATGTACAAATTAACATTCATTCATAATCAAAACAATGTAAATCCTTATTAATCCCCTTTCAAGATATACAAATACTTGATAAATTAAGGTTAAACTAGTATAAATTTACATTTTTTTACAAAAGAAATGAGTAAAATTATTCCCGATAAATCGAACCCGGATAAAATCAAATTACTTGAAACATTCGATAATTCTTACGAGGGCAGGGATTTCTTAATTATTCACAAAACAAATGAATTTACTTCTATTTGCCCGCGGACGGGACAACCCGATTTCGGAACAATCACTATCACCTATATTGCTAATAAAAAGTGCGTGGAATTAAAATCGCTGAAATATTACCTGCAGGCTTACCGCAATGAAGGAATATTTTATGAAAATGTAACTAACCGGATTCTTGATGACCTAGTCAAAAACTTGAAACCGAAATGGATGGAAGTCAGAGGAGAATTTTCAATAAGGGGAGGTTTGCAGTCGATTATAGTTGCAACATACGGGAAAAGATAAAGAAGTTTATTATATTAACAAAAGGAAATTAATTTTTAGTTTATTATATCATTCCCTTTTCCTTGAAGCTGAAATAGCCGTTTTTTGTTACTATTATATGGTCCAGCACTTCTATCCCCATCACCTTCCCTGCCTCAGATAATCTTTTCGTTATTTTCATGTCTTCTTCCGATGGTTCAGTGTCACCCGAAGGATGATTGTGGGATATAATTATAGAAGCTGCATGTTTTCGAATAGCTGACTCAAATGTTTCCCGCGGGTGGACAAGGCTTGCAGTCAAAGTGCCCGTAGAAATACTGTCTGTTCCGAGAATCCTGTTGCGTGTATCGAAAGATACAACAAGAAATTGTTCGCGGGAATAATTTATTATCTTTGATTTTATCAACTCAACAATATCTCCCGGCGATGTAACCGGTCTTAACTGCAGGTTTTCCTTTTCATCCTCAGTGATCTTCTTATTAACGCGTCTTGCAATCTCAAAACATGCTAGGAGCTGGGAGGCTTTTGCGGGACCCAGACCTTTTATTTTTTGCAGATCTTCCAAGGAAGCTTCGAATACAGCCTTCAGTGAGCCAAAGTGAGCGAGCAGCTTTTGAGCCATTACCACGACCGATTCCCCCTGCGATCCGCTGCCGAGTATAATAGCGAGCAGTTCATGCGAAGCCAGAGAGCCCGCACCATTTTCCTTTAATCTTTCACGTGGACGCTCGGATTGGGGGAGATCGTGAACGGTGTATGTCTGCCGGGATTGATTATATCCGGTCTTATCTTTCATACTGAATTATTGTTTAATACAGCAATATAACAATTCGATCTATAATACTTAAAGACAAATATGAATATTATTTTCATTGACCTCAATTTAATAAAAAACTCGTCCTCTGACACGGAGTCAAAGAACGAGTGAAAAATTGTGATATCCCGAAGTTCAGCAGAACAAACGATTTTCTAAGGTACCCTCAGCTTAATTCTGAACCGCTTGCCCGGTTTGTTTAAGGTCCTTGTATTATTTTATTAAAACCATTTTCCTAGTTTCAGTAAAATCTCCGGATACCATACGATAGAAATATACCCCGCTTGATAAAGTTGATGCATCAACTGTAATAGAGTATTTTCCTGCTTCCCTGTTATCATTGAGAACCGTTTTAACTTCATTTCCAAGCACATCATAAATAACGATCTTTACCAATTGCTTTTTTGGAACAGCAAAGCTTATAATAGTCGACGGATTGAAGGGATTCGGATAATTCTGGCTCAACTGAAACGTTAATGGAACCGTGCTCTCCTGATTTCTATTGGACACCATTGGTCCGTTCCAATCAAATTTATATGCCCGGTAGCTAATGTCCCCCTGGGGAAGGCTCATTTCAAATACGACGGTACCGTCCGATTTAACTTCAGTAACCGAAGGATTAGTCATACCCCATGCTATCAATGTATTTCCGTTGGTTAGTCTTTGCACATAACCCATAGCGCTACCATAAATGTCTGGACTGTGCCTATACTCCCATATTGCAGTAGCCGTTTTATTTACCTCATCAACTGAGTATTCTACTGCTCTTGAGAAATGCGGGGTGTGAAAATTCCCGTTATCGTATAATGTGAGATCTCCATTAGCAATTCTCCTGATTGCATGCTGATAAGTAAACTTAAGGGTATCCCCAATAAAAGTAAATTGATTATTTTTACCGCCAAAACGCCATATTATATCACCGGTAATATGATTTATTTTCGTTATTTCATCAAGATGACGCGAGGATATAATAATATTCGTGTCATTGTCTATTTCAATAGCATTACCGTGAACAGCATCGATATAAGATGAAAGGAGATTTTCATGCCATGCGTCGGTTATTGCGAAATGGTCCCAGCTTCTCCATTGAAAAACTACATTTTTATTTACATCGAGTTCCTGAACTATTAAACCCACTACAGTTGCATGCGGATTTCCTCCTGGCACTATTTGGCTCATATCAACAATTTCGGGATCATATGCCAAAACATATGCATGTCCGTTATTCAGCACCCTGAGTTCATGTGCATCTGTCGTATATCCATTTCCACAAGAATATGTGTTCACAGTATTGTAATTTTCGTCCATTTCAAAATGCTCGTAAACGCCTACATCGTAAAATGTAAGATGACCGTTTGGCTGCAGTTTGAAATCATCGCAATCAAAATAACGCTGCATATACCAATACATATATCCATGGGCATCAGTAATTATGAGGTACGCCGGATAAATACTGAATGAATAATTTGACAGAAATATATTACCGCTCAAAGGATTGTTATCAACGGTAACAGTGAGCGGGGGCAATGGGGGAGGTGCATCATTGTTTCGAACAGAATTTTGCCCTGCAGGGTATTCATCTTTGAAACTTTTCAACGGATCCCACTGAATTTTATTTGGAGATGTTGTAAATGAATATGAAAATTCTTTCCGCCCTGAAGAAACGGATTTCAATAGATCTCCGTTCAGTTTTACATTTATTGCTTCATCCGGAGAAAACGCAACTGCAGGTTTAAATAATATTCTCCTGTTGTCATTGCAAATAACAACCGTTCCGTTATGTAACATGCTTTTTGACCCCGTTACTATAATAGAGTTCTTAATTTCCGCCTCGTTTGAATTGATCGGTTTATCGAACCCGATAATAATGTTATTTTCAATGCTAACCAGGTTTGCTCCCGGGACCGGTTCCAGGTAAACTATTTTGTTGTTTGAATAAGAATAGTTAAGAAGCAAGAATAACGTACTTAAAGTAATAAAGTATTTCATTTTAAATCAAATTGAATTCAATAAAATTGATATAATCTAATTTATACAATGATGTTTCTAAATCTTTTAATAACTTTACGATAGTATGCATTAAAATAACAAATCTTTCAGAAAGAATATTTAAAGAAATGTAATGAATTGTAAAAATATGTAACAAACTGGAGAAATTTATTTAACACCCCAGCCATATTCGAAAAATTTTTAAATCCAAATACAATGATACTACAAAAGTAACCAAAGCGGAATAGGTAAAATGCTAATTTTACTGTAATCTCATTCTTATTCTAGTGTAAGTAATGTCTTACGTTAGTGTTAGCTAATATCGTTACAACCAAACTGACATAAGGAAACTAAAGTTTCCATATTAATTTTTTTTTATAAAATGATCTCTTTAAATTAATCGGTTACGTATTTATTTTGATATTAATCTAAAAACTAATAAATGTAAGTTTAGATGATCGGTAGCATAAAAGCGGAGAATAAATTTGAAAACAAAAATTGTTTGCAGATTTCAATTTTTTTATAATTGATAGCTAAGGAGTGTATGTCGGGGCAATCCCGATCTTATCGGGAAGACCTTGGAGCCTTTAGCGCCACGCTCTAAAGAGTATCAAGAGAGTCTGTTAAAGTAAACGATGTCGGGGCGAGAGGATTTGAACCTCCGACCTCCTGGTCCCGAACCAGGCGCGCTAACCGGACTGCGCTACGCCCCGAGACTGCCGTGCTGCTCCCTCATGCGCCCAGGAGGAGTCGAACCCCCAACCTTCTGATCCGTAGTCAGACGCTCTATCCAGTTGAGCTATGGGCGCGATGGGCGGTACAAGATTCGAACTTGTGACCTCTACGATGTCAACGTAGCGCTCTAACCAGCTGAGCTAACCGCCCAGAGCGGGAAACGGGACTCGAACCCGCGACCCCAACCTTGGCAAGGTTGTGCTCTACCAACTGAGCTATTCCCGCG
>JBEKSX010000128.1:0-4230 GCA_049516635.1 Ignavibacteria bacterium
ATTAGCAGTGAGCTTAAAGAGGAACTGGACGGAGGAATAGAAGATGCTCTCCCGTCCGTCTACTTCAGAATGAGAAAGAAAATCCGTAATCTTGATCAATTCTTCCGCGTATACGGCGGGAATATTTTATGAAAGAAACTTCACACGCCGTACTTTGTGTGCAGTGTAATAAATTGAAGTATTAACAATGTCAGTAAAAGAACTTGAAATATTAATTAGAACGCAGTCGGATAAAAAAGGGCTGAACGAGCTGAAGAGCGGTCTTGCCGCAATACAGAAGGAAATGGCGATGCTATCGATGGAGCAGCTGAAATATTTCGCAAACAGCAGGAAAGCTTTGATAGAAAGCATAACGAACGGCAATCCCGATAAAGCTGTACTGAACATCTTCCAGAGAGCACTTTCTATAGCACAGACGATCTCCGGTTATTTCGACGAAGGCGCTTCGAAGGTCATAAACGGATTCCAGAGAGCATTGGGGTTAGTGATGCAGATAGTCTCTCTTATAAACAGTATCAGTACGGCTTCGTCAGCGGTAAGCTCACTGCTCGGATTCATTCCCGGTGTCGGAGCCATAGCGGGATTATTAAGCGGCGGTGGAAGAGCATCGGGAGGACCGGTATCGCCTGAAAGACCATATATCGTGGGTGAACGCGGGGCGGAATTATTCATGCCGTTGACAGAAGGATTTGTGATACCGAACAAATACAGCATGCTGTTTCCTTTTTTCGCAAGTCTGAATGAAGAACGAACACGAAACGGGCATTTCGTGAACGGAGGGTATGTGCATGCGAATCCCCCGCAGTACGTGATAACCCCGAAAGAAACACGTATCAAAGGCAGGGATATCTATATCAGCTGGGGAATCGAAAAAGCAATAAATGACAGGAACAAGGTCTGATGAAAATCATCATCTGGAAATACGCCAATAACAACATGAATTATTTCGAGGACGGGTTCCTGGATAATTACATGGATAAGATACACATTACACGCGTGCTGGATATACCCGTATTCAACGAGGAATTCAACGCTAAGAATGATTTCAACGAACTGAAGGCAGGTGATTTTACTATAACACTTTCACTTCTCGACGATGCACGGAGTGCAAACGGCGATAACCTGCACGATTTCTTTTTCACAAATGACAGGGATAACCGTTACCTGGTTGTGGTGCAGTTCAAGGAGCCGGACGTATATGAAGATTTCTACAGCAGCCGGTGCGGGATGATAGACCCGAACTCGATAGAAAAGGAAACAACGGTCTCGAAGAATAAATGGCAGGTTACATTTTCGGTAACCGGTATGCTGAGGGAGTTCGCCGAGTATTTTTCAGCCAGCGATATGGCTGATGCGTATCATAATGAAAAGAATATTTATTTTGATTATTACTTGTATGGTAGTAATGATGACAATTCATTATTTCCTATAAGTACAGCTTTTACAATTAAAAATGACTTAAATTTTTATAATAAATTAGGCTTTAACCCAAGATTATCTTCACCAATCCACCATGATATATTAAATATTCACATAAATGAAAATAAACAGAACATAAACAGGTGGGCTTTGTTCAAAGAACTTGCTAAAGGTTTTGGCTTCGTCTATAGATTTATTTGCGTTTCAGGAAATATCGAATCCGTTAATTATCCTTACTTTAATCTTATTCTTTTATGGAGAACCAACGGGCTGAAGAATGTTAATATAGGGATAGTAGAAGCAGTTGACACAATCTCAAATATCTATAACAATAAATGGATCTACCAGGCAAGCAGACATGAGATATGGAGACAGAGCGGGATAGACAGGACATTATGCATGGGCTGGGCTTTAAATAAAGATAACCCGAACAATATATATAATTACGATAGGGTAATTACAAATATAAATTTCAGACCTGTATTTATTGTGGCAGAGTCATCGACGAGGTGGGATTACTCCGGTACCGATCTTATTATTAAACCTCTCTCGACACCACAATTCCTTGTAAAATGGAATGATGTAATGTCATTTAATGAAATATTATACATTTTTTCGGGATTGCCCGGTTTTATGCCTGCGGGTTCTATCACCTTTCCGCGTTGTTTTGTGCACGATTGGAATATAAATCAAATGGGTATGTACAGCGATACAGGTGTTGAATCAATTAAATTAAATACTGTAATCGAGGAATACAAATATCTGATCAGCGGTGTAAAAGCTATCAAGAAAGTTAAAGTATATATGGATGATATGAATGAATTGTCATTATTCTGTACTACTCAATCGTTCAAAGATGGCAAAACATACTGGTGCCAGAGAATAGATAATTTGAATATCTATGAACAAACTGCTGAATGTGAATTTGTGGAGATCTAATCATGTTTATAAATTTTCAAGCTATTTACTCTAACCCAACGCGTTGTATCGACAAAAGGAATATTGCGTGCACTTATAGCATAACCAAATTTTAAATTATGTGTAATGGTATCAGAAATATTTATTACTGTATCACAATTTATGTTCATATTTCTACCTGTAAAGACTATGTCATTACCTATATTAATTGGCTCATGAATTATTATGAATGATATGCTTAAAGAAGCTGAGGTTGAATTATTTGAAGTATCATTTGTGGAAGCATTAAAAGTAACGCGGACGGATTTAAAATTGCATGGAGAGATCGTATCATAATGTGACAGAAAGCCCGGAACACCGTGGGCATACAGAGAATCTGCCTGGAAGAACAAGCTGTCGGAAGACGTGCCGTTGCTTCCCGACGGAGACGAGGGATTATTGGAGCAGCCGTCTGAACCGAAGATTAGAATAATAAAAATGATAAAACTAAATAAATATTGCGTAAATGTTTTCATAAGAAACCCCCTTGCAAACCCCTTTTTCTGATAAATCTTGTTAGAAAAGGGATAGATAATATTTACACGAAGATAATTGAAAAAAGGAAAATAATAAATAGAAAGAAAATTATTATTACGACGAAGAAAGTTACTTTTCATACTGTCATTCTGAGGGAACGTAGTGACCGAAGAATCCCGAACAAGTACAGCAAAGAGATTCTTCGATTCGCTCAGGATTGTAAAACCAGAATGACAAATTAAAAATAATAAATATGCTGCAGATATTGTTCAGAACCCCCCTTCCCCCCTTTCGTAAAGGGGGGAAATAAAACGGTCATTTAATTAAAGAAGTGAACTAAATATAAAGTGTAAATTAAATTACAATATGTCACAAATAACAAATTTAACGGGCTGGAAAAATCCGAAATTCTACATAAGGAAGAAAAGCGATAATACGCTGGTGGACACGATCGAGCTGGATCTGACTAACGGCGAGGGATTGGTGATAGAATACGAGGACGTGACCATCGACCACGAGATACTGGATTATTCCGAAAGCTCCGATATGCCCGATATCATAATCGAGCAGATGTACATCGGTACGCGTTACTCCTGGACAATCAATTACACCGAACTGCTGGAAATACAAAACGGGCTTGCAGTGAAAAAGCTTCTCGACTACAGGATTAACAACGATATGGCATTTTTTCTCCAGCCGAGAACGGATAACGATAATGTCTATGAGGTCTTGAAGGTAACCGATACATCACAGCTTTACCTTACACCCGGCGGAGATGCATCCTCAGGTGATGCCGGTTTCCAGATGAAGTGGAGAACGAAACATTTGATAAAGGATATGCGTTGGCAGGACCCGAACATCGTAAGGGTGGATGCAGTGATGGATGTAGTCTGAACCACAGATTCAAAGGATTTTAATGATTGCACAGATTAATTCATATTTACTTTAGAAACCTGATGAACTTTACAAACTTTATAAACTAAAGATGAACTTTAAAAACCTTATAAACTAAAAAAAATGGCAAGTGATTTAGTATTATTTCTAACAGAAAGAACCGAGGTCGAAAAAGCCGGCGGCCGTGTCGCGCCGGGGATATGTGCAGAAATCGGGACCCTGTACTTGCAGAAGGGGGATAAAACCAACGCGGTGATATGGTACAGTAAAGAGCGGGACATATGGCCGAATGGCGCTTCCCTCATGGATTCCCTCATTGCCACACTTCAAAGAGCCGATTCGCCACAGGAAAGCCAATGAAAAACTATCTCCTTCTGCCCGTCAGCGGAGTCCTTCTCGGCCTGGTCCTCGCCGGCTGCGCATCAACGCCGGACAATTCGGAGGCCTTGCGTGAGGCGTTTCAAGCGTCAAACCCGAAATCCA
>JBEKSX010000129.1:0-4062 GCA_049516635.1 Ignavibacteria bacterium
AATACCTGTACTTGAAGATCTATATGCCCAACCATTTACTTTGTTCACGAAATTAACGTAACTGTATGAGCCGATGTGGATTGATGTATCGGGAATTTGAAATAACCAATTATCACCACCATTAGTAGTCCGAAATAGAAAAGCTCTAGCTTGAATATTAGGATACAAATAAATACCATAAGCTCCCCAAATCGTATCTTTGTTTATATTAGAGAATCTTTCAAAATCTGTTGCCAGAATATTGCCGCCGGACGGTAAAGTTTGAGCTATCCAATTTATTCCCCCGTTTGTAGTTTTTCTCATATTATAAAATGCACCCCATCCAAGTAAGCTATCTGCAAAATATATATCATAGAATCCTTCACCTGAGCCGCTTGTAAGTACAAACCAGCTCTGTCCGCCATCTGTAGTTTTCCTCGTATAAGAATTTGTTTTGGAAATAAACCCTATCCTAGCGTTAAACATATAAATATGGTCGGGGTTATCAACTCCTAACCACAATTGCTGTGTCCAGTTCGCTCCACCGTTTGTTGTGAGGTATACACCGCCGGTTAGTGCTTCTGAATTAACAAAGAAAATAGTATCTTGATTTATTACAAACATCATTTCAACAGTTGTAGCAGGTGTATTTAACTGTGTCCAATTATAGCCTCCATTAGTTGTTTTATATAAATATCCTCCTCCTGCATAACCTGTATTTATATTGAGGAACTGTACCTGTGTCATTGCAAATAACTGCCTGTAGATTATTTGCCAGTTATCACCTCCGTTTGTAGTCTTAAGTATGTAGCTTGAATCCGAGGTTTGTGTTGCAACTGCATAGCCTG
This sequence comes from Ignavibacteria bacterium, assembly GCA_049516635.1. Lineage (GTDB taxonomy): Bacteria > Bacteroidota > Ignavibacteria > Tepidaquicellales > OLB5 > JBEKSX01. Next base: position 828 of record JBEKSX010000129.1, read on the forward strand.
TTAGTGTATCCAAAAAAGTAATGTCAGTTATTTGCTTTCCCCCTAAATTCGGCATAAACTGCTGGTACCAACCTGACGGAGGCGGGCTATCGGTAAAATTGAACCCGATGATAAAAATGAGAATGGAGCAGTAGAAGAAAAGAGTGCTTATTGTATTTCCCGCTTGAGGCGGGTTCGCTTGTCCGGAAGGACTCCTTCGGAGAGGCGAAAGTTTTTTCATAAGATTTTAGGGATTAATTGTTCATAAGATAATACTTTTATATCGACATATCAATTTATTTTAATAAAATCATTTTCTTCGTATCAATTAATTGATCATCCACCGTCATCCTGTAAAAATACACACCCGTTGCTGTGAACTTCCCCATGAAATCCACTTCATACTCACCCGCACTTTGTTTTTGGTCAACCAGTTTCTGCACTTCCCTGCCGAGTATATCGTATGCAATTATTCTCACATATCCCGCCGACTTCAAGCTGTACGGTATCACCGTGCGGGGATTGAACGGGTTGGGGTAGTTTTGTTTTAGAATATAATTCTTTGGGATATTTAAGCTTTTCTCTTGTATTCCATAATAAATTACCGTATCACCTCCAGTTACTGTGTGAACTCCAGGGCTACCAGTATAAGCCCAACCATTTTGTTTAGTAACGAATTTAATATAATCATAACCTGATATATGAATCGATGTATCAGGTATTTGAAATCCCCAATTATTTCCCCCATCAGTCGTTTTGTAAATTATTCCTCTGACCTGAAAATTTGGATATTGAATCTGACCATCTACACCCCAAATAGTGTCTAGATTAACAATTGAAAATTTGCTAACTGTTGAAGTAATTATGTTTCCACCATGCGGCATGATTTGCGATTGCCAGGTTAAACCCCCATCGGTAGTTTTCCTCATATTAGCAAAAGCCCTCCAACCGGTAAGTGAATCTATAAAATAAATATCTGTAAATCCGCTTGAAGCAGCGCTGTCAACAGTAAACCATGAAGTACCCCCATCAGTTGTCTTTTTCACGTAACCGCCTGTCCCGTTTTTCGCTATAAATCCTATTGTCGCATTGTACATATAAATCCTGCTTGGATTCTGAACTCCGATAGCCAACTGCTGTATCCAGTTCGCTCCCCCGTTTGTTGTGTGGAATACACCACCGGTAAGAGGCTCAGGTGTAACCAGCCAAGCGGTATCAACATTGAGAATACTCATATCCAGATAGTTATCACCAGGTACAGGAACATTTATTGTTCCCCAGCTCATTCCCCCGTCCATTGATTTAGCGAATCCACTAACTGGTCCGTTATCTACTCCGCATATATAGCCCGTATTTTGATTCAAAAAATAAACCTTGCTTAATCCGTAATATCCACCTCCAGTTTGAATTTTTCTGTATTGAATAACCCAATTATCTCCGCCGTTGGTCGTTTTTAGCACATAAGTTGTATCTATAATTTGATTTGTAGCATTAGTTACGCTCCACCCTGTCAGACTATCAAGAAAGAATATGTCTGATATTTGTCTTCCATTCAAATTCGGCATAAACTGCTGGTACCAGCCGGACGGGGGCGGAACATCCATAAAGTTAAACCCAATGATAAAAATGAGGATAGCAAAATAGAAAAAGAGAGTGCTTAGTGTATCGCATGTATAGAGTGTATCGTGTGTAAATAGCTTTTTCATAAGATTTAGGGGCATAACTACATATATTATAATACTTTGTTTCCAAAAAACAAATGTATTAACACTGTCGGATGTTTATGAGTGGGGAGGATAAAAAAGGAGTGTATGAATTGTCATTCTGAGGCAACGAAGTAGCCGAAGAATCTTTAAATATGATTAATAAAGAGATTCTTCGCTTCGCTCAGAATGACAGAATTAGGTAAACCCGCCTCAAGCGGGCGCTATTTTACCAGCCCGCTGAAATCGGGTTGATAAAATAATTTCATTATTTTATCAATACCCCCGCTTTAAGGCAGCCTGCCTGCCTTAGGCAGGGGATTTCTGATTAAATGACTATTGTCATTTAATCATCATCATTTTCTTCTCTATCGTTTGTCCGCCGGAAGTCATCCTGTAAAAATATACCCCGCTCGCATAACCCGATGCATCCCATGTCAGGCTGTACTGTCCCTCGTTCTTTGTCTCGTTCACGAGTGTTGCAAGCTCCTGCCCGAGGTAGTTATATACTTTTATCGTAACCTGCGCTTGTTTTGGGACCGAATATATTATCCTCGTAGCAGGGTTAAAGGGATTGGGATAGTTCTGCTCAAGCCGGTAACCTACTACCGTATGCGTGTTGATTTTTATGCCGATAGCCGAGCCGGTCAGCTTGTATACAGCGGCAGTGTTTCCGTAACGGCATACGTAAAGAGCATTGTTCTGGTCAAGCCCGAAAGTCGATATAGGAAAACCCGCCGCAACAACGAGCTCGTTCGTCGGTGGGTTGACCCCGTCGTAAGTTAAAGCCCAGATATTGCCCGTGCAGTAATCGGCGTAAACGTATTTACCGACAAGCAAGGTAAGCTCGGTTCCCCTGTACACATAACCTCCCGTGACAGAACAGTTGCCCGCAGTATGCTGGTATTCGAAAATGGGCAGTGTCAGCCCAGTAGTATCGCAGCCATTTGGTGGATTGTAACAATGGAATCCTTCCATTAAACGCCAGCCGTAATTCTTTCCGCTCTGGAGAATATCTATTTCTTCATAAGCATCCTGTCCCACATCACCGCACCACAGCCGTCCCGTTTGATAATCGAAACTGAACCGCCACGGGTTCCTCATTCCCCATGTATATATCTCCTGCATGTAACCCTGCGTATTCCCGTAGAACGGGTTCGTCACGGGTATAGCATAATTATTCCCGTTCGAGGCGGAATCGATATTTATCCTCAGCACTTTACCGAGCAAAACAGTCCTGTTTTGCCCGTTATTGTTCGGGTCGCCTCCCGAGCCCCCGTCACCAAGACCTATATACAGGTAGTGATCGGGACCGAACGCTATTTTACCTCCCTTATGATTGGGATAGGGCTGGTTCAATGTCAAAATTATGAACTCACTGCTCTTGAGAGCGGAATCGGGATTTGATGCGCTTACGGTAAAACGCGAGACTATCGTTCTTAAAGGCAAAGCCGATGTTGTGTAGTCAACAAAGAAATATTTATTATTCACATAATTCACATGGAAAGCCATACCGAGCAATCCGGTTTCGCCTCCGTTCTGTGATACCCTGT
>JBEKSX010000130.1:0-3507 GCA_049516635.1 Ignavibacteria bacterium
TGCTCATTATCAATAATATTGGTATATATCCCTGTAACATAATTAATAAATATAGTGAATGGTGAATTATTATAAAATACTAAAGGAACGTTAGGGAAGGTAACTATATACCTGTTTGGACAAGGCGGGGTATTTTAGCGTTTAAATTTATACTGTATTATACTGTCTTTTTTTAGATACATATGTATGGATGTAGAATCTCCACTCTTATAATTTTGTGCAGGTGGATGTAAATCTGCATATGACGTTTGACTACGAAATTCTGGGATTATATCTTCTGTTCTTAATAATGAATCAAGAAAAACTACATCAAGGGGAAATAAGTGGGTTTCATGATAAATATATACACGTTTTGAAAAAGTTAAATCGTTTAGAGTTTTGGCATTATTCCTAAAAGCATCTGGTATAGCAATTTTTTGATATAGGGGATTATTCCTTATTTGGTTGCATAATTCCGGTATTTTAGTACAAACAATAAACGTACCATTACATTCGTATAAATAAAATTTAAAAAAATAAGACAGTGCATTAAAATCCATATTTATTTCAATTTCCATATGTGCTTCAAAAGTCTCTGTATCATTTGTAAATGTCATATTTTTACGAAGCGAAAATGTTGTTGCATTACTGAAATCACATTGGAAATAATCCATTAAAGTTTGGGGGTTATCACAATTAATTGGCATATTGGTTTCCTGGTATATAAGTTTGTGAAAACCCCAAGAAAGGACTAAAATAATTATGATACTAATGATTCCTACAAAGAATTTATATTTCTTTGATTCTTGTTGTTTCATAATTAAAATTGTACAAACTATAATGGTTATTATTAAGATACCAAAACCAGCATATAAGAGTGATTGAGGGGTTTTTATATAAACTCCTGCAACAAAAATTAAAAAATCGACAATAAGAGTACTTAATATAGTAATTACATTATGTTTCTTAAAATCTCGAAAACTAAATTTGAATTTATCCTGCTTTCTTGGGCTGTTTTGGTGGGAATAGCTATCGGATTTATTATTTCTTTCGCTGTCCATTGGATTGTAAAATGTAGAATTGAAAAAAACCGCAGGCTTTTATCCCCACAGGTTTTGTTAAATTACTTAATTATTTATAAACAATCTTGTCCAAACAAATATATAGTTACCTTAATTAAATAGGGACTCAGGGGGGTTGTATTAGTAGTTTCATTTACGCCGAGTCCCCTAATGACATTCACAGGAATACAATTCAGACAAGATGGGAGACTCGGCTAAGACAAAGGTATTGATGTAGGACAAGGAGCAAGAAAAATATTATTAAAGTAATTTGGCTCGTTCTTTTTCGGCATCTTCTTTAGTTTTAAAGTAGATTTCTTTAGTAAAATTTGGATCAACTGCTTTTATTGTCAAAACGTAATCAGGTTCGTTTGGATAATAAGTCCACCGATTTTTTTCAGCAGTTGGTTTTATTTCGGTAGTTTTAACATCTAATTTAGAAATGCTAAAAGATATTTCTTTTGCATTTCTATCAAGACCGTTTATAATAATTGGTTCAGAAATAGCCATAGTTTTACTCCTTTGAGTTTAATGTTCTTTTAATAAATTTTGTGAATCTCTGCATAATGTAAATATTTCAACATTCATAATTTATAAATTGGTTAAAATCAATAATAATAACAATCTTATTTTTTTAAACTGACTTGTCCAAAGAAGTATATAGTTACTAAAAATTTTAAATTTAAAGAGTTTTTATTTTATTCTGTACATCTCCTCGATTACATCTTTATATTTTTCTTCAATGACCTTGCGTTTAAGCTTCATTGTAGGTGTCATTTCTCCTCTTTCAATGGTGAACAGCCGCGGCATGAGAATGAACTTTCTCACATGCTCATACTTTGCATGTTTTTTCTGGCAATTCTTTATCTCGGTTTCTATCAACTTCATCACATTTATATCCTGTACCAGAGCAGTATTATCCGCACTGTTAATACCCGGGGCGTTAATATTCTGCTTCAATTCTTCGAAATCCGGAACAATGAGAGCACTGACAAACGGTTTATCATCGCTCGCAAAAGCGATCACCTGATCTATATACTTCGATTCGGTCAAGGTTTCTTCAATATGTGTAAGAGAGATATATTTACCGCCTTCGGTTTTTATCAGGCTCTTTTTTCTGTCCGTGATCTTAATGTAATTATCTTCGTCTATCTCGCCAATATCTCCTGTATGAAGCCATCCGTCTAAAATTGTTTCGCGAGTTTCCTTTTCATTCTTGTAATAACATGCCATAACAGTGTCTCCTTTGATTAGTATTTCACCGTCTTTTGCAATTTTTACAGTTAGGCCATCCAGAGGTTTACCGACTGTTCCGAATTTATTCAATCCCACGCGGTTGACGGAGATAACAGGGGAGGCTTCGGTCATGCCGTATCCTTCATATATCTCGATGCCGAGAGCATTAAAGAATTCACCGAGGTCTTTATTAAGCGCTGAACCGCCGGAGATAAAATATCTCATGCAGCCGCCCATTCTCTCTCTAATGGTTTTGAAGATTAGCTTATCGGCTGTTTTCCACAGGATGTTTAATTTATTATTTCTGTATTTTCTCCCTATCCTTATAGCCGATCTGATAATTAACTGCCTGTGTTTAGGCATTGATTGAATGCTTTTTACAAGGCGGGTATACATCCTGCTGAACAGCAATGGTACTGCCGTAACAATAGTAGGTTTGGTCTCGATGAATTGCTGCGGGATAGTATCGATATTCTCGGCATAATAGACCTCCGCACCTGCGTAAAGTCCAAAATAATATCCCGTAGTCCTTTCATAACTGTGTGCAAAAGGAAGGAATGAAAGAAACCTGTCATTAATATTAAGCGTGAAAGCTTTCTGGCACTGAAACACGTTGGTTAATATATTTTTGTGGGTCAGGCACACACCTTTAGGTATGCCCGTTGTTCCTGAGGTATAGATAATAGTGAGTATGTCCTGCGGTTTCATCTCTGCAGAACATTTATTAATGTATCTGTCAGCTTCTTCTTCGCTGTAGCTTTCTTTTTCCAATACGATGGAACGGTAAATGATATTTTCAAGATTGAGCAGGTATGGATGAGTATCCTCGAATTTGTTGAAGGATATTACATGCTTAAGTTCGGGAAGCTCATTGAATACAGCGAATATTTTCTCGGCGATCAATTTGGTAGAAACGAAACATATCTTTGCTCCTGAGTGGTCCAGAATATATTGCATCTGGCTGGAAGAGAGTGTAGTAAAGATTGGTACAGTTACCAGCCGGTTCATAATACATGCGAAATCCGCTACGACCCATTCGAACCGTGTTTCGGAAATTATGGCTGCTTTATCACCCGGCTTAAGTCCGAGTTTTTCAATTGCTTTCGCAGTATGATAGACAAGTTCTTTAAGCTTCTTCCCGGTAATGCTCTCATAGGAATATTTGTTATTGTTTGTGGGGTCCTGTACACGCCAGAATATAGCATTACGCGAGCCGTATATTTCTGATATA
>JBEKSX010000131.1:0-3379 GCA_049516635.1 Ignavibacteria bacterium
TTTTAATTTTTTAACAATAAATTCAATATCAATATCATTAAAGCCAAAATCAAGCCTCAAGAAAGATGTCTTTAATGGCATAAATTTTCCATAAAGTTCTGTATTATTATACAGATGTCTTATTTCGTTCGCGGATATGTCTAGTATAAAGATTAAGTTTTGAGATTGAATGTATTGGGAGAAATTGATTAGAGGATCTATTGAATCGTCAAAATTTTGTTCTGGAAGGTGTATTGAAGAAAATATTCCGGTAAATCCATAGGATTTGACATCTGAAATATATTTCTTGGCTTTTTCGGAATTTTTAATCCAATCATCCAAGAACAGCGATGCGGTTAAGGAAATAGGTTGATTATTTAACATATTTTTTTATTCAAGGAGTACGATTACAAGCGTTTAACCATGTAGGAAAAAGATATTTCCTTATTCTCTATATTGAAATTATTTTGGAATAGAAAAAAGCGTTTCTTTTCTTCTAACTTAATTTATTAATATTAAAGGTCTCATCGAATATTATTTCAATAATTATGTGGAAAAAGGGAAGAGGTTTTCTGTCCCTTTTTCCACATGTAGATAAAAATATGTTATTTACTCTAAACGTCAAATTAACATTTTACACGACATTCTATTCTGATTTTTCTTCTGATGCATTTACCTACAGTTCCAATTCTTCTGTTTTCTTAACTGGAAACTTCAACAAAAGAGTAAATGCAAAACCGGCTGCTACGGCAGTAAGGTAAGATAGTATGTAATATAAGGCATTACTATTGGTGGCAATTGCTAGAATTCCTGAAACATATACAGCAGTTGCGCCGAAATGTAATGCTCCAACCACGATACCACCCACTGCTGCACCTAAGCAAGATGTAATGAAAGGTGAAATAAGTGGTAATGTAACGCCATAAATCAATGGCTCGCCAATACCAAGAATTCCAACTGGTAAAGCCCCTAATATGGTTTGAGTAAATTTTTTGTCCTTTTTGAATTTTATCAATAAGGCTAACGCAGCGCCAACCTGCCCACCTCCAGCCATACTATTCAATGTCTGCAGCTCCGAATAACCTACTGTACTAATTAGAGATAGGTGTAATGGAGTTAATCCGTGATGTAAGCCAGTCATCACCAAAGGTAGATACAGTCCAGCGATAACGCCGCTTACAATTGGTCCGCCAACACCGTGGATATTTAATAAGTATATAGCAGCATTCGTAATTTGATCAGATAACCAGCCACATGCTGGTTGTAATACATAAATTATGATCACGCCTGCGACGAGAACAGATACAAATGGTGGGAGATGGACTTTTAATGCCTTAGGTGCTATCTTCCTTACATATTTTTCTATTATCGCAATTAATAAACCCCCAAATAATGCAGCGATCACACCTCCGCGACCCGGATCTAATTTTAAACCAGTTAATGCTGGATTAATCAAGATCATTCCAGCAACAGCACCCAATATAGGCGATCCTCCTATATATTTAGCAGCATTACTAGCAACGAGAATACCAATATAAGTATAAACTGCTAAGCCTACTATACTAAGAACTTGCATCCAAAATAAATTACCATCTACCCCAAAACTCTGGAGCATTTTTCCAACACCTGCAACTAAGCCACCACCGATTAAAGCAGGAATAATTGGAACAAATATCGCATTCAACGCACCCACAAGACTTCTTTTATGTTCGGTACTTCCTATATTAATCGTTTCCATCTCACGCTCTCCTTTTTTATCAAGCATTGTTCAACCAAATTATTTTTGGTTGATTATCGTAATTAATGCTTCCGCCATTTCTTGCGCATCACCAGGACCTACAACAATTTGTAGTTCAGTACTTTTACCCAGGACACCATATACGCCATTTATCTTTTTTAAAGATATAAGATCTAATTTTCCTCCTTCTATAAGACTTACCCGTATTCTTGTCATGCAAAACTCAACTTCTTTTAGATTATTTTTGCCTCCTAATTTTTCTAATATTTCCAATGCCGTTTTATTAAATGCCATTGGATCTCTCCTAGTAAATAATCAATAGTGAGGATTACACAAAGAAACAGGTAGTAAAAGGTTATTCATTAATGATGGATACATCATTAATGCTTTTGCATATTTAACTCCACCTTCAATACCTCTAACTATCGAATTGCTTTCATAATAATTTTTATATGGGAAACGATCATTTGGTTCTCGAAATAACTCATAGCTATTTAACGCTTGTAACCAAGTATCATATGTATTAGTAATATCATAATAACAGGTAGGAACAAAACTTTCCATATCCTCCATGTTCTCTCCAAAAAATATACATTTTACATGATGAAATTTTACTTCCGACAAGTTCCTTTTTACTGCCTCTACCACGCATCGATTTGTCTGCACATGTCTTGGATGATATGAACCTTTCCAGTGTGTAATAATTACATCAATTTTTAATTCATTTATTGCTTGATTTATATAATCTGCACATTCTTCTTCTGGAATATTACCTGCTTTATATCCGGGCCAAATATATTTTGTTTTAAGTTTAGAGGCACTATTCTTCAACTCGGCTTCTAACTGTTTTCCAAACTCCTCGGCAGATTTATTTTTATTTCCTCTTTCTCCACGCGTAAGATGAATTAAGTATGCCGACCAACCTTTATTAATTAAATCGGATGCAACCGCCCCTCCCATTAATTCAGCATCCATTGCATGGGCTCCTATAATTGCTATTGTAGGTTTATTCATGGTATTTATAAAACCTCACTTATCATCTGATAATATATATTTTATCAATCTGTATATATTAGCTTCGTATAAATTCAATTTATTGCCTCTCGCCCCTGTCTACATCCCATATTTCATTCCACATTAAATCCGAAAGTTCTCTTTCTGATGGAAGAAGCTGTTCCGGTACTAAATGTGATGAGTCAATTTTTTATTATCTGATCTTCATTTGTAAATATTAAATATAAAGAAGTATCTTTTTAGTAGTTAAAACTCAATTTTGTAGGCTGTTATATTGTTATGTTGTTATATCAATACAATTATGATTATATTATAATATACAAAATTTATTTGTCAAGCAGAGATCTGCTGAAGTTCGGACAAGAGTTCGGACAAAGTGGCATAGAAATAGCACAAAAGCCTCTGTAGAGGGCGAAACTCGACAAGTAAGCTCTCAACAGGAGGCTTTCATGAATAAGTTTACCCATCTTTTAGGATTTGTGCAGTGCTTGTTTGATGAGGAAAAGGAGGCCAAGAGGGCAACGGGGATCATCCAAGGGATAATTCAAGGCCACTCTCCCCGTTTGAGTGACATCAGCAGAGAAATGAGGGGAAATGAGGCTGCCAACTATAAAAAGATACAGAGGTTTTTACAGGCAACCAACCCAC
>JBEKSX010000132.1:0-3246 GCA_049516635.1 Ignavibacteria bacterium
AGAACGCAGCAGAAGCCGGATGGAACAATGCAATGTGTATCAAAGGCAACAACGTCTGGTTCGGAACAAACAATACGAGAGTGTATTACAGCACCAATTCAGGAACGAACTGGTCATTTGGAGCAACAACAGGAACCGTAAACGGATATAGTGTAGCGTTCAACACAACCGGGATCGGATTCACAGGACAAACGGTTGCAGTAAAATCTACCAATGGCGGAGCAAACTGGGCATTATTTACGGTTCCGGGCACGGGTACGATATTCGGATTTTCGAATATGAATAACGAGTTCTGGTATGGGATGAACAACGTAGTCTACGCCTCGACAGATAACGGAGCAACTTTTGCAGCGCAATATACAAATACTGTTACTACAACAGTCTATCAGTCATTGTCATTTGCACAGGCAAATAATGTAATAAGGGGCTGGGCAGTTGCAGCAAACGGAGTTATATCAAGATACAATGAAAATATGACAGCAATAACGCGGAATGAAAATAAGATTCCGTCATCGTATGTACTGTCACAGAATTATCCAAACCCGTTCAACCCGACAACGAACATCACTTATTCAATTCCGAAAGCCGGGAACGTTAAATTAACAATATTTGATGTACTGGGTCGTGAAGTTAGCGTACTGGTTAACGAGGTTAAGTCACCGGGAACATATAATGTAGATTTCAATGCATCGAACATCGGCAGCGGAGTCTATTTCTATAGGATAGAAGCAGGTGATTTCAGTGCTGTGAAGAAGATGGTTTTGGTAAAGTAATAGATATAAATCTTCATTTTTTAAACCTGTCAGGTCGAAAACCTGGCAGGTTTTTTTATACACAGTATAAAGATTGTCTTAGTACTGCTTTAGATTAAATTCTCTCTTTTTCATTTCGAACATTGAATCTAATATAACTTATTTGTTTTATACCAATAATCTTCGTTTGATAAAGTATTACTTTATGAATAACATTAATGTGTTAACCATCATACGGTATTTTCATATATATTTGTAAAAACACTTGATTATTTAATTTGCTATTGTAATATTAAATAGGGGTGGGGAGTGAGCAATTCAATTTTCCCATTCTATTATCACACATCTATTGAGTTCTTTGAGCGTTATTGTTGAGTATGATAAGCATTAATTAACTAATAATTCTCAAAACTTAACATTTATAACCATGAAAGCATATCACAGATTCTATTTCAAAAATGCTCCAGCATTTTTGATCCTTTTTCTTTTCCTTGCTGTTACCTCACTGGCACAAACACCCCAGTATTATAATTATAATACCGGGACATCAAGCAATTCATTCCCGTTCAATGTGGCAGCGGGTAAAGCAACAAATTATCTTTTCCTGGCCGGAGATTTTAATCAACCTTCTCCCATTCCCTCGGGTCAACAGATCACCACAGTATATTTCCGTACATCTTCTGCAGGCATACGTACCTTTACAGAACTTTATATCCTCCTTGCTCAGGATGTGATAACAACACTTACTACAGGTGTATTCTACGCCGGACCTTGGGATACAGTCTACCACCATACAAGTGTGACGGATACCAGTACCTCCGGCGGATGGCTGAAGTTTACACTAGACCATCCTTTTACATATGATCCTGCAAAAAGTCTGATATTATTCGCAGGTCAATGCGGATATACCGGTTCAGGTGCATCAGTTTATAATTCCATGACAAGCGGTATCAGGAGGGTCTGGTCGGTTGGTGGCTGTCCATTCGTTGCATATGCTTCAGGTGACGCTTCCACGCTTAACTTCGGTGTGGATGTTGTTCCAGCTGCAGGTCCTAGAAATTTCGCGCTTCGTCTTCCTACTCCCGGAGTGAACACGAATTACGTAATGATACCATATCAATCATCTATGGCGGGGATGACAAGCGTGACAATAGAAGCATGGGTAAAAATTGGAGGAACTACCTCAGCGAACACTGTTTTAAATAAAGGTGCAGCTTCTTTTGATTATCAGCTTGGTATAAATGCTTCAACCGCGGTTCCTTTTTTCAGAGCACAGGGAGTGATAATAACATCTACTATCACAATGACACCTGTATGGACTCATTTAGCAGTTACGTGTGACGGGACAAATACTAGATTCTATAAAGATGGTGCTTTGAATTCTAGTTTCACTACGCCTGACCCATTGGGAACCTCAGCAAATGAAATGAGAATAGGAAGAGGGAATAATGATGCAGGATCGGGAAATATTGAGGAATTACGCATCTGGTCTGTTGCAAGAACCCAGGGTCAGATTGATTCTAATAAATGCATAAAGTATCCCTCGGGATTTGTTGGAGGTACAACCGGTCTGAAAGCACTCTGGCATCTTGACAGCTCCTATGTTGATTCTGTAAATGGATGGAACGGCACTCCGATGGGTTCTGTAGGATTTGACACTCTAACGTTCCCGAATCCTGCAATGAATTGCACAATGGTAGGAATCGTTAAAAATACCAGCGAGCTGCCAAAGGAGTTCAATCTTGAACAAAACTATCCCAATCCTTTCAATCCGACCACAACAATCCATTTTTCAATACCTAAAGGTACATTCGTTGAGATAACACTCTACGATGTCCTGGGTAAGAAGGTTGCAACATTATTGAGGGAGCCAAAGCAAGCGGGCAGATATGAACTAACAATTGATGGAACGGAACTTGCAAGCGGTGTTTACTTCTATAAAATGGAAGCGGGTAATTATAGCGATATCAAAAAGATGGTGTTGATAAAGTAACAGACATTAATTATTAATTTTAACCTGCCAGATAAAAACCTGGCAGGTTTTTTTATAATTTAGGTTTCCATGCTGGAATTGAAAATCCAGGATTAAGCATTCTAAGTACCTTCCGGCCGAAAGAATACTAGGTTTTGTTTACTAAAATTTGCCTTTAAGTGCACTTATACATTTTTAATATTTCCAAAGGGTATTTTTTGCTCTCAGAATCCAAATAAAAGTGTATTTTTTGTTGTTTTAAGATAAAGATCTTTCAGAACCACAGATCTGCAGTCACGGAATCATAATACAGTAAGTGCCTATTGATATAGTGTTTCATTCGTAAATTCGTAAAATATTGAAATAATATAAACCAAGGGGTTTCATGAATTTATATGTAACAAAATAGGGGTTGACTTATTACTTTCAAAATAATAAATTCCCATTGTAAATACGTTTTGTTATAGTATACTTTTACTATATCCTTGAGGTGGGGAATTTCGAAATGATTTATAAGAGCGA
>JBEKSX010000133.1:0-3123 GCA_049516635.1 Ignavibacteria bacterium
GAGTGAGATAGTGAAACTGTATTTTTGTTTAAAGAACTCAATTTTGATAAGGTATAAAACAAATATAATATAATACTCTGCAGAAATCAAGGTAATAATCAATCTAAACCTGTATATATCAGGGATACTATTAAAAAAAGGCAGTTATTTTAGAATAACTGCCAAAATAAAGATTTTAGAATCTTTTTTACTTAATTAATACCATTTTCTTCGTATCTAAGAAATTACCGGCTCCGCTATTGGTGTTATTGACAGTTATTTTGTAGAAATATGCTCCGCTGGGATAACCTGAAGCATCCCACTCTACCCTGTGAACACCAGCATTCTGATGTCCGTTCACGAGCTCGATTACCTGATTTCCTAAAATGTCATATATTTTTAAGGTGACCAAACCGCCGGAAGGCAACTCATAACTAATACTAGTCGATGGATTAAAAGGGTTAGGGTAATTCTGCATCAACCTGTATTCATTAGGAATATCATTGTTATTACCTGCAATGCCAACCGCCTGGTTTACATTAAATGTCCAGCATCCCCTTCCGTGGGTTGCAACCAATAATATCCCTACGTTATCCTTATACTTCATATCATATATCTGCACTGAAGGAAATCCTGTATTAAACGATACCCAATTTGAACCTTCATTCGTCGATGAAAATACTCCAATATCAGTTCCGGCAAAGATCATTCTAGGAGCGTTATTGCGTAGTGATATGGAATTTGCAGCAATGTTAGGAAGATCATTTGTTATATTAACCCAATTTACACCATAGTTCGTTGTTTTTGCAACATGCTGATAAGCTGTACCTGCAAAGCTAGCGTAACAGACGGCATCGTTGGATGCATCAACCACAAAGTCACTTACGTACGGAAATCCCCCCTGTGCAGTCCATTTCCCTCCATTATTCGTTGTTACAATTATTTTTCCGTTACTTGTACCAATATAAATTATATTGATATCAATAGAACTGATACCGATAGCAGATACACTGCCCCCGATGTCTGTAGTGGCAGCTATCTGGGTCCAGCCGGATGATTGGGTAGCTGTTTGTGCAGATGTTGTTTTCCACACATCTGCTCTTCCGAAAACAATTGTATTATGGTCACCGGGAGCCATTTCAAAAGGATTATAAAACAATCCGCCTGTAGAACCTGAAGGCCGGATCTCCGTAAAGCTCACACCATAATTAGCAGATCTTTCCAATGAACCGCTTACATACTGGCAGTATATATAATTTGTATTTACCGGGTCTACAATTGTATATCCCCCGTCACCGGTTGTTCTCTGGTTCCAATTATTACCCCCATCTGTGGTGGTTTCTTTGTCATTATCCTGACATCCACCGTAGAGTTTTAATAATGTAGTAGGGTCATAGTCAGCACTCTGGTACTGGAGAGTCGATAGATCATGGTTAAGATCGATCCACGATGTTCCGTCATCGGTCGATTTATATACGCCCCCGTCTGAACAACAATAAAGTAATCCTCCGTTATAACTTAAATTGTGTATATCCGCATGTGAAAAATTACTCGATGTCGTTGCAGCCCAATTCGTTTTTCTGTTTAATGTCACACCTGCATCATTCGAGCTGTAGATATCAATACCTCCTACCAAAACATTATTAGGACTGCTGGGCATAACGGTAACCACATTATCATACCATCCTTGAGAGCCGAGATAGTTAGGGGTAGATGCCTGTAGAGTCCATGTGTTAGCTGCATCAGTGGTTCTGTATAACCCTACCAGAGAACCCGAAGTATTAGAAATGCTTGCATATAATATATTCGGATTTCCTGTTGCCATAGCCAGCTGTATCCTTCCCGTACCGGAAGGTAAACCGTTGGTTGTCATGAGCCAAACCAGACCTCCATTTGTAGATTTCCGTACTGTACCTGAAGAATATGAAGTGCCACTGGATGTATATAATGTTTGTGTATTGGTTGGATCGATAATTATGCAATTAGTATAAGTGATGCTGCTGGTACTTGTCCAATTAACACCGGAATTCGTTGATTTATAAATTCCCTGATTACCTGCAGCGTAGACGGTTGATGTATTCGATGGATCAATAGCGAGCTTTGAAAAATATGTCCCTACGGCTGTAGTGGCTATCTTTGACCATGTAGTTCCTGCATCGGTAGATTTAAAAATTCCGTCACCATAATGACTGTCACCGGAATAGTTTTGCTCCCCGGTTCCCAGATATAAAGTATTAGGATTCGAAGGATCAATTACAACATCACCGCATGATAAAGAGCTAAGCCCGTCAGTAACCGCTATCCAGTTTATTCCGCCATTTGTAGTCTTCCACACTCCTCCTTGAGCTGCACCTACGTAAATTATGTTGGGATTCGAAGGATGAAAAGCAATAGAATTGGTTCTTCCGGAAACATAATTATTGTTTGTTCTCGAATAAAACATTCCGATCGGATTCACGCTAACCCAGCTTACGGTAGATGTAGGGCTATTCGGCAACAACCGGTCCTCGGGCAGTAATGATTTTTGGACTAACGCATTAGTGTATGCATCCACCGGTATAACCATACCCGGACCACCGGCACGTCTCATATAGATAAACTGCTCACGCGCCATTATTTCTTCACCGCTCTCCCCTTCGATGAGAGTAGGGCTACCAAAGTTATCTTCCTGTCCATAAATAGGGGAAAAAGAAAATAAAGATATAATGAATATCGAGAAAAGGTAACATTTTACAAATTTAGTTAACATATGTATTTTAAAATTTATAATTTTAAAAATAAATATCTCTTATGTATTGCTATAAAAATACTAAAATTTCTTCATTAAATCTGTTATAAAATCAAATCCGAACAATACGGTTAAATAAAATCTCCATTCTTTACCATAGGTAACAAGTTGATTAGTATTTGTGGTTGAAGGAAAGATATTTGAAAATTGATCCAGGCCATATGCAGCGCTTAAAGCAAAGCTCGTAGGATAGACATAGTAAGAATACGTTTGCAGTCTAAGCTCGGCCCCTATATCTTTTTTAAAATCTTTCAATTTTGTTGCATTGCCGTCCCATGCATTTCCCATATCACCAAATCCTTTGGCCCTGTCAAAGCGGTGGATGACGTCTCTTTCAGCGTCGAAAAAGGCAAAAT
>JBEKSX010000134.1:0-3022 GCA_049516635.1 Ignavibacteria bacterium
CGGCCGAGGATATCATAGATCTTTAATGTCACTGACACACCCTGCCCCGCGGGCACCCCTCTCGAGAGGGGAATGTCAAACTTTATCTTTGTTGACGGGTTGAAAGGATTGGGGTAGTTCTGGGAGAGAGAATAATGATCCGGAAACTCACTTGATATTTTTTTAATTCCTTCCCCTTCTGTCATGAATGTTATACCACCATTTGATCTTACAGCATAATGATCGACCCATATTCCAAATCCTCTATTATCTATATAAGTATAGTTACCTGAAGGAGCAGGATATCCATTCATACTTCCCGCTTGATATATTTTATTACCTCTCGCTGCAAAAAAATTGAACCAGCAGCATGTTATCCCTACTATATTTCCGCTGCCTCCTACGCTGTCGATTACCCAGTTTGTTCCATAATTTGTACTTTTTATGAGATGATTACTTCCTCCTGCATACATAATAAACGTAGTCATATATAACATCCCATATGCGATACAATATATATTCTGTTCAGGTGCCGTAGATTGTGCAATCCAGGTCTGTCCGTAGTTGCTGGAATAATATATTCTGGTATTATTAGTCCCGAACCATATCTTGTTTGAATCACTTGCCTGGATTAGATAAATAGGCATGCAAAATGAATTCGGCCAGCCTGTCTCACTTCCCGACTGCGGAAGAAACAACCCGATAGAATCCCAGTTCATGCCCCCATTGGTTGTCTTCCATAAAGACCACCTTCCATTGACCGGGTTGCCTTCCATGAAACCTCTGCCGAAATCTTTTATCCATATGGCGTTTATAAATCCGTTTGGCTGCGTGAAAACCTGTACCCAGTTAGAACCACCGTTCGTAGTTTTCCAGACCCATGTATTGGAGTTGAGCGAACCTGTAACAAAAGCCGTCTGCGCGTCAACACTGCAAATATTAGTAAAATTGACGTTTGATGGGAGACCGTTACCGGAAACATTTATCCAGGCACCGCTGCCTGTTGACCCTCTGATCACGACACCGTTATTTCCGCACGCCCATCCGTTCCACCCGCCAGATCCAGTTATGCAGTTTGATGAAGAATTTAATTGAGTTGTCACACCGCTGTTCAACTCCATTATCCATTGAGAATGAATTTGAAAGCTTAATGCTAAGAAAATGAAGATGTAAATAATTTTCATATATCCCCCTTAAAATAATAAGTTCAAAATTATTTATATTTAAAATAGATATCATTTAATAGAACTATTTTACTAACCCTCCCAGGCGGGTTTCAAAAATAGCCCTGCTATTTTATCAACACCATCCTTTTGGTTTCGGTAAATGATTCCGTTTGTAATTTGTAAAAATATACTCCGCTTGGATAATTCGTGCCGTCCCATTCAACCTCGTATGTGCCAGGCTTTAGCTGTTGGTTGACGAGAGTAGCAACCTCATGGCCGAGGAGATCGTAAATCTTGATAGTCACTGACACACCCCGCCCTGCGGGCACCCCTCTCGAGAGGGGAATTTCAAACTTTATCTTTGTTGATGGGTTGAAGGGGTTCGGGTAATTCTGTGTGAGGGAATATTTATCCGGAATTTCATAACTTATTTTTCTTACACCAGCCAAGAAAGAATAGTACTTGGATACGGTTCCATTATCCTTTACAGCCCAGCCGGCTACGATACCGCTTTCAAAAATGGATGTAAATATTGATATATCCGTATAATTACCGCCTGACGGTGATGTATAAGCTAAAACAAAATTAGTTACTCCTGCTTGATAAATCTCCGATCCACGTGCATACCAACCGTCATTATTATTGAAAACACAGTTGCCTGTACCCGGAAGAGTGACTGATTGCCAATTCTGACCATTGTTTGTTGATTTAGCCGTTAGAATTCCACTTGCTGCATAGCTTGTTATATTAGGGCCATTAAGGCATAACGAAGTGACCGTCTGAAACGGCAAGCTGGCACTGCTCCAATTCAATCCATTGTTCGTTGTCCGATAGATCCTGCTGTTATTAGTACCAAACATTACATACTGGTACGATGCATCCAGAGAATTATTTAAGCTAATTTCGTTTCCTGATTGAGGTATAAATAAACCTAATGAATCAAAGCTTGCACCACAGTTTGTTGTCTTCAGGATAGTCCATCTTCCGTCAACCGGATCACCTACTGCATATGCAGTACTTCGAAAGCATGGATCACCTAGGTCCCATTTAATACTTCTTATAAAACCATTCTTTTGCTGAAAAACGTTTTGCCAATTTGATCCGCTGTTTGTGGTTCTTATCATATAAGTAGTATCAGAACTATTAAAAGAACACAATGCAACAGTGTCATTAACAGCAGCTATTGTATTGATATTATTGTTACCAACTAAGCTGCTTGTTTTGTAAATCCAATTTGCACCGTTATTAGATGTGAATAATATTGTTCCGTTATTTCCACCTATCCAACAAGAACGATAAGGTCGATATACACATATATAAGAAGAAACACAGTTAAGATGAGGCGGAGCCGGAATAATTATATCTTCACTCCAACCAGTCGGCTGTGCAAAGATGATAGTGGCAAAGGATTGAAATGCAATGAGATAAAGTATTAATTTTTTCATTTTATCAACACCATCCTTTTAGTCCGGCGTAATAAGTTGAAATTAATCTTAAATAAATAATACTTATCAGGAATATCAATAAGACAGAATTTGGAGCGTGCATATTTATCTCCTTTTCTCTTGTGGGGGAATGAAGTCGTAACTATTTAATAAAACAAAATCTTAATGTCAAGCCCATAATTCAAAATGTCGCAGGAACCGGAATGGGGAAAGGCTCAGAAGAAGAGCATACGAAGCGAGAATATCAGCAAAAAAACAGCGAAAAGGCGGGTCAGCAGAATGCTGTGTATCTTTTTATTGAGAAAAACCCCCGCCTGCGCAAACGGTATGGATGCAGCAATTATCGGAAGCGCCGATAATGTATCGACCATCCCGATCGAATATTTCACTTCCTCCGCGCCGGGAGGTTTATTTACAAGGTAACCAATGACC
>JBEKSX010000135.1:0-2853 GCA_049516635.1 Ignavibacteria bacterium
AGAAAAAGTAAATGAAAATAAAATAAATGAAGAAGATTTATTTCCAAATGCATCAAAAGAAGATATAGTAGCAAGAAAAGAAGAACAAAGACAGAAAATGTTAGCGCGATTGAAAGGGTTGAAAGTGGGAGATGCAGTAAGAGTAAAAAGAGATATCGGCGTAGTTCCCTCATTAGAAGGCCTAAGAGGTATAATTAGAAAAATACATACGGACGGTCCCGGTTATCCTATAGTAGTAGATTTTACTCGAGAAGACGAAGAAAAGAAGCGATACGCATTTGAGCCCGAAGAATTAGAAAAAGTGAGTTAGAAGAGAAGAGATTTAAAAAAAAAATTTAAGAAAGTTAGAAAATAGAATTAAAGGGCGAACAAAAAATATAAAAAATCAATATCAGTACACTTTGCTGAGAGAAACAACTTAAAATAACACTTTTATTCGCGGTTGAAACAGGTAAAACAAAATCAAAAGAGCTAATTAATAAATTACTTTATTTATAACTTAACTTTAATTAATATGAAAAAAATATTTATTATCACGGCAATATTATTCGCCTTCATCATTTCGTCATGCGGCAAAAAACAAGAAACTACGGTAAATAAGGATGAGCAATCAGCGGCACAGCAGAAAGCGAACGATCAAAAAGTGGCAGAAGAAAAACACAAAACCGATTCCATTCTTGCGGCAGATAAAGAAAAGAAAGTTAACGAGGCACTTCTGGAGGAAAAATATTTAAACGATACAAGCGGACAGTGGGCTATTAAAGCCGAGGCAAGCTCCACTTACCAGGACCATACGGGTAAAGATGCATGGTCTGCAGACCAAATGACAGGCAAGCCAGATGTAGAAGATTACGGGGATAACGGCAAAGCATGGACATCAAAAGAAGCGGATATGGGGCTGGAATGGATAAAGCTGACGTATGAAAAACCCGTCCACGCAACCGAAGTAAGAATAAGACAGACATACAATCCCGGAGCAATAATAAAAGTGGAACTGCTGGATGATAAAGGTACAGCACACATGATATGGGAAGGCGTTGATAAAGCTGTATACCCGGAGAACAAGATACAATATTTTATAGCAAAATGTGATAAGACAACATACAAGACAAAAACAGTGAAGGTCACATTTGCTACGAATTCCGTTCCCGGGTGGAATGAGATAGATGCAGTTCAGCTGGTGGGAGATTAAATAACGAAAATTAACTCACAGAGTCCCCAGCGGGAGACTCTGTGAGGACCAAAATAAGGAATAAAACTTACATCCTAATAGGTACCTCTGTGGCTCATTACCCCCCTGCTTTCCTCAACTATACCTAATTTATGCCTTGATTTCTGCAGTTTCATGTAGTATATTTGCATTGACAAAATTCAAAGTTACAATTAAAAATTTAAAGTTTTGATAAAATTTGGATGTGGGATTAACCGGATCCCTGCTGGTCCAAAGGACTCCTGTTGAGAGTTAACCCCGCATTTTATGCGGGGCAGGAATGACCCTCCTACCCGCCTGAGGTCGGGCAAGCTGCTTCGCTTCGGTAGCTTGCCCGCTTCAAGCGGGGGCAGGCATTTAGGGTTAAATCTTGCATTTTAAGTAATGTTTTAATCAAAAAATTTTTACCCCTGTAAATGTGTTATATATAAATCGGTTACGGACAGTTAACGGATTTAAATTAGGAGACGGAAATTGCGTTTTTGAAGCTTTTTCATTACTTGGGTAACTTCAAGTTATGGGGGGTGGGGGTGTTTTTTTGAGCGGATTACTAACGAATTACGGGTAGTAATAAATGTTAAAATTTATTTCTTTAATTTATTTTTAGTTGAGCATTGTTGTATTTCAAACAAATATGCTTTAAGTTATATTACTTATAATAGACTGGAGGAAGCGGCATGAAAACAAGAATTATAAAATTCTATTTTTCAATAATTTTCATTCTGGTATTTAGTATTTCCAACCTGTTTGCACAATCAAATGTTTTTTGGCAATGGAAACACCCAACTCCGACGGGCAGTACCCTAAGATGGTGTCAAATACTGGACGCGAATACATGGCTCATGGCAGGAAACGGGGGTACGTTTATGAAAACCACGGACGGTGGCTCGAGCTGGTTCATGAACCCATTAGCAGGATACAGAGACCCGAATCAATGGTCCTATGATATAGAGCGGGGTTATTTTTTTGACCGCGATAATGGATTAATCGCAACAGCTAGAAATATTAAGAAGACTACAAACGGAGGAATATCTTTCGATACTATTCCGGGCTCCTACGCCAACTGGTATTCCATATATTTCCTGAACAATCTAACAGGATATGCCGTAGGCTCTTCTATCTGGGCTAGAACAATTGACGGGGGAAACACCTGGACATTTAATACGGGTCCGGGAGGATGGGATATTTATTCTAATAATGACACAGTCATTTTAATTAATTCTCTGACACAAGGTGTAGTGCTGAGATCGGCAGACGGAGGAGCTACATGGATATCAATAAACACGGGTGCAACCGGCAATCTATATAGAATTAATTTCTTGAATAAGGATACGGGTTTTGTATGCGGTTCATCAGCTACATTTATGCTGACAACCAATAGCGGAATTAACTGGACGCTTAGAAATACTGGTTTACCTTCCATTGGTTTTATGGATATTGATATCATAAAAAAATCGGGTGCTGTTTTTATTACAGGTTCAGCGATTAATTATATTTATAAGAGTACAGATCTTGGCATTTCGTGGGATACAATAGGTATGCTTGCACAAACTGAGGTAAATATGCAGGCAACTCCATATCTTGCTTTTCTTTCAGCTGATTTTTTAAGTGACGACTCCATACTGGCAGTGGGAACGTACGGT
>JBEKSX010000136.1:0-2622 GCA_049516635.1 Ignavibacteria bacterium
TCAACCTGTCCCGTAGTAAGATTTTTATTTGTAGTACTTATGAGAGAACCGTTAACAAAAAATCTAATAGGAACATTTGTTTCGTTTGAAGTGCCGGCGTTTGTGACCTTCGTCTTAATAGCATAACCCGTATTTACTACAAACTGTGAGGGTAAGCTTAAGAAAGGACCGGTGACGATATCATGTGCCGGTGTTGTGGGAGGTACGAGACTTGAAAGCAGTCTGTAAGCGTTTATCTTGCCGTATCCCATTTCATTGTTCCAGGTACTACCCAGACTAGTGATCGGTCCGGTGCTTCCATAAGTATAAGAACCTACTTTATCGGCTGTTCTGCATATTTTCACCCTGACCGAATCCCACCT
This sequence comes from Ignavibacteria bacterium, assembly GCA_049516635.1. GTDB lineage: Bacteria > Bacteroidota > Ignavibacteria > Tepidaquicellales > OLB5 > JBEKSX01. The sequence continues at coordinate 363 of JBEKSX010000136.1, forward strand.
GAGGGTTGAATCACGGGACATCACCAATGCACAGACACCAGCACAGTTGGGAGTAGCGCTCGAAGTTCCGTTGAATTGATCAAAATAATTTCCAGAACTATAACCCACCGATCCCATCCTGTCGGTTGCATAAACCTTCACACAAGGTGCTACGATATGCAGCCCGGTTCCGTAATCGGCACCCCACCATGTTTCAAGATCACAGCTGGATGTAGATTTTCTCTCGTTGCACGGGCTTATACCACCGACTGCGATAACATAGGAATTGGTCGAGGGCCAGGTTAATGCACCATTATTATTACCTGAAGCGAAGCAGAAGACGGTCCCCTTACCGCTTCTGCCTGAAGTAGTTCCGTCCTGAATTGCCTGGTCTGCTGCAGAGATAGGACTTCCACCGCCCCAGGAATTGCTCGATATCCAGCCGCCATACTGCCATGAGTAGAGCAGTCCATTCGTAATAGCGGTTGTGCTTGTGCTTCCTGCAGAGTTAAATATTTTGACACCGACGAGCTTGCATTGTGGTGCAACGCCCGATATACCCATGGAGTTGTTTCCGACAGCGGCAACAATACCCGCCGTACATGTACCGTGGTTATAATCATCCATGCACCCTGCATGTCCGTTGATGAAATCATAACCCGAACCCGGAATCAGGTTAGCCATTAGATCTTCGTGTAACGTGTCAATACCCGAATCGACCATACTAATAATACAATGTGAATTACCCAAAGTAAGATTCCATGCACTGTCAACCCGCATATCACAGCCGGCTATACCGGTGATTGCTCCGGGGATATTATTCCCCAGGTTCCGTAATGACCACTGCATAGGAAAATATGTATCGTTAGGTATGTACGATAACAGCCCGTAATAATAGAAATCCGGTTCAGACCAATTTACCAGCCCGCTATTATATACCGTATTGGCAACATCGATAGTATAAATATCAGGGCTTTGGGGAATTTTAAGAACATATGATTTTCCGCCGGTTATATCTATAGACTGAACAATGGAAAAGTTATTGTTCTGCAGGTATGCATCAATTTGGCTCTGGCTAATAGATGGTTTAAATTGTACGAGAATTTCGTCAATTACACCCTGTAATACCTTATTATTATCTTTGGGTGAATATACCGGTGATGAATACTCTACCTGCGGGTCCTGGTTTAGCGCTTTAACCAGTGCGTCGATAGAAGATTGATCATACGGAATAGCCAGGTCCACGAACTGCATCTTTTCATTAACATCGAATTTTCCTGTAGAAACAGTCTGATAATACCGGTTCAAGAGAGATTTGAATTGAGTCTGAGTAAGAACATCTTTGGTCTTAACAAAGATCTTGTCTGTTCTTATGTCAAGGTAATAGGGTTGATTTTTATAATAGTAGAAATTTGTAAGTGCAGAGTTTGTAGAATTAAAGCTCCAACCCATCAGCAGGATGTTTGCCGACAGTAGCAAAAAAAGGAAGAGAAATTTTCTCTTCAATTGCAGTGCTCTTGAGACGAGCTTGATAAGAGTCATGAAATATCTCCTTTTCCTCACATAGAGGAAAATTTTTAATAATTTTTGTAAAAACTACAAAAGTAGTAGACATTTATTCCTCCTAAGAATGACGTCCTTAGAGCTGAAGCTCAACATTAAATATAATGAATTTGTAATTTATTTAAAACTCATAAGTATGAAAAATAGGACAGCTCTTTCAGCCCTCCGTATTTGATTATGTATTAAAAACTGTAATTAAATAATTATTAGATTATAAACAAGGCTGCATACCCCCAAAAATCAGAGCTATTTAACGAGCAGGAGAATATAAAAGGGCGTTCAATCATGAGATTAACTCATAGAATTGAACGCCCTAACTAAAACATAAAGATTTTCAAAATCGAATGCTTATTTATCCGATGACTCAGAGTCGTCGGATGAACGCAAACTTATTTTATCTACCCGTCAAAGCCGGGTTGATAAAATCGTTTCACTATTTTATCAACATCATTTTCTTCACATTTGTGAAATCACCGGCATTTATCCTGTAGAAGTAAACACCGCTCGCCAGCGAGGAAGCATCAAAGCTTACATTGTAAGAGCCTGCCTGCTTGTATTCATTTACAAGTGTCTTTACTTCACGTCCCAGCATGTCATAAACTACCAGTTTCACACTGCTTGCCTTCGGCAATGCATATGATATAACTGTAGTCGGATTGAATGGATTCGGATAGTTCTGTAACAATGCAAATTCCTTCGGAATATTGTTCTGGTTTTG